>SBFN01000120.1 GCA_006226895.1 Deltaproteobacteria bacterium
TCCAGCCGGGCCGAAAATATCCTGCTCTGCATCGGCGCACTGGAATCAGTACTCGGGGACATGGGCGCCAATATCATGCGTGGGGTGGCTTTGCCTGCGATGCAAAAGGCGCTGGGGAAAAGGTAACTATAATTTTGACTGACTTCGCTGTTTTTGTGTTTTTTAGCAGCGATGTATACCTTTTTGAATTCTTCTATCTCTTGAGAGCAACAGATTATTGATCTGTTGCTCTTTTTGGTCGAACGTTGACCTTCAAAAGACAAAAACCAAACCGTCGGGGTTGCCCGACAGCAACGTCATTTTCTTTTTAGCGAAAAAGAAAACGAAGCAAAAGAAAACTTGACGCTGCGCTGGGCATGTTGTGCTCGAAGAGGACCGGCAGAAGAAGCCTGTGCCAGCCAACACTTCCCCCGTCATCCCCGAGGCCCTTGAGGACCTCTACCGCAGTGACAAGACGATAGATGGAGTCTTCTTACTCCAGCCCCTTCTAGAAACACGAACGTTAGGCCCCCCGAAACGGGCCGGAATGACAAAACTTCTGTGAGTAGAAAGCTCAGGGAACGGGCAAAAGAATATGCCCTCCGCTAGGAGCAAAGGCGTTTTTGCTTACTTTTGTCGCCGCATGGGCAAAAGTAAGGCGTATGGCGGGACGCGACCCGCCGGTTTTGATTTGGTTATCAACAAAAAGCTAAAGAGCAACAGAACAATAATCTGTTGCTCTCAAAATGTAATCTCTCTTGAACTTAATCTTAGTAATTTTCATGCCCGCTTTTTTGCAGGTAATACTCGTAATTCCCTTCGTAAGGGATCATCTCGCCGTGATCAATCTCAAAAACCCGGTTCACAAGAGAACGCAGGAAATGTCGGTCGTGGCTGACCAGGATGACCGTGCCGGCAAAATTCTTCAAGGCTTCCAGCAGAACTTCTCGTGACTGAATATCCAGATGGTTGGTCGGTTCATCGAGGACCAGGAAGTTGATCGGCTTAGCCAGCAACATCGCCAGGACCAGTCGGCTCTTCTCACCACCGGAGAGACGATTGATACGTTTTTCCACATCATCACCCTGGAAGAGGAAGGCAGCACAGAGATTACGGACCACGCCGATGGAAGCCATCGGCATCACATCCTGCACGGTCTCGAACACACTTTTTTTCGGATCGAGCAGCTCCATCGAGTGCTGGCTGAAATAACCGAGATTCACGTTGGCACCAATTGTCACCGTGCCGGAGGTTGGTTCGGTTTGCCCAGCAAGACATTTGAGAAAAGTCGATTTGCCAGCACCATTGACCCCAACCACAGCAACCTTCTCACCACGTCTTATCAAGCCGGACACGCCACCAAAAACCGATTTATCTGCACCGTCTGCCACGGGCCAGATTTTCGCCAACTGCCCGATCTTGGCCACATCATCGCCGGAGCGCGGAGGCTCGGGAAATTCGAATTTAATAACTTTCTGTTCGGCCGGGATTTCAATCCGCTCAATCTTTTCGAGCTTTTTGACCCGCGACTGCACCTGGGCCGCGTGTGAAGCCCGGGCGGCAAAGCGTGCAATGAAATCCTCTTCCTTGGCGAGCATCTCCTGCTGACGACGGTGACTGGCCAGAAGCTGCTCACGGCGCACTTCACGCTCACGCAAGTAAAAGTCATAATTACCGCCGTAGGTGGTGATAGTACCGTTACCAACCTCGACAATTCGCGTCACCAGGCGATTCATGAACTCACGATCGTGACTGGTCATGACCACGGCACCGGTGAACTCAGTCGACAACCAGCTCTCCAGCCAGACGATCGATTCGACATCGAGATGGTTGGTCGGCTCATCCAGAAGCAGGACATCGGGATTGATGGTCAGAATCTTCGCCAGAGCAATGCGCATTTTCCAACCGCCACTGAAACTCTCCACCGGCCGCTGATAATCTTCCGGACCGATACCGAGGCCAGTCAAGACTGCTTGTGCGCGATTCTCCAGATCGTAGCCGCCGCGATGCTCAAACTCTTCCTGGACGTCACCATACCTTTCCAACAGCGTCGCAAGAGCATCATCCTCCATCGGCTCACACATGGCCTCTTCCATCGCCTTAATCTCATCACCAAGCTGCATGGTCCGTGCAGAGGCCGCCATCACCTCTGCCAGCGCCGAGCGTCCAGACATCTCACCAACCTCCTGGGAGAAGTAACCGATGACCGTCTTCTTGTTACAGCTGATCTCTCCACCGTCGAGGTTTTCCTCACCCGTGATCAGACGAAAGATCGTCGACTTGCCTGCTCCGTTCGCCCCCACCAGTCCACTCCGGCTCCCTGCGGTAATCTGGAAGCTGGCATCTTTAAAGAGAATATGGGTGCCGTGCTGGCGGGTAATATTGGTCAGATGAATCATGTTTTCCTCACAAAGCCGGGGAGCGACCACTTGGCTGCTCCCCGGGAGATCATTCTTCTAAAGTGTGCCGACAATTTCTACAACACACCATAATCTTTGTCACGCTGAAAGTGTTTCGCCTTTAATCGATTTTATACAGAACAATCTTCTCCAGCACTTTCTTCTTCAAAAAATTACGATATCCTGAAAGGCACTATTTCACGACATATCAGTCACGAAAATCTCGACTTTGACAACAGACATCAGAAAAAAAGTTTCACCTGATAAAAAAATCTATTGACCTGAAAGGTAAAAATCTATTAACTGACCAAAATGGTCATATATTAACTTTAACCGAAAATCATTGGTGAAATCTTTTTCACCTCACTGGAGGGAAACAGATGAGTACGACAGTAACAACTCAAGAAGACATAAATCTGCAAATCCGGGACGATCTCGCAACGCAGTATTCAGCCGTTTACACACCGGAAGCACTCGCAGCTCTTTCCTTTATGTCTCAGCATAACGCAGAGCGTAATCGTCTGATGTCTGAGCGCACTCAACGCCGCGCTTCACGCATCAAGGCCAAAGAACCGATCACCTTCCTTGATCCAGAAGCAGAAATAAAGGGTACCGGCATCAAGGTCCAGGACGCCCGCGACGGCAAGTTTGTCGGCGCTGTCATCCCGCACGACCTGCAACGCCAGTGGCTGCAGGGCACAGGCCCGGCAGCCAAGCCCAACTCTCCAATTAAAGCAAACCTGCGCAATGTCGCCTACGCCCTACTCTCCGGAGCAGACGGCTGGATGTTCGATGGCGAAGACGCCCTCGGCCAGATCACCACCATGTCTTTGGACAACCAGGTCAGCCTCAAACTCGCCATCGCCCGCGACCCACTCTTTCTTGACGTTGCCCAGGAGGTCTCCAAGGAGATGAATGCCTGGGCGCGGGATTTCTTCGGCCGCGATATTATCAGCGACTGGCATGCCCAGCTTGACTTCACCACCAAGATTTTCCGAGCCCGTGGCCTGCACCTCGATGATCGCCACATTCGGGTCAACGGCCAATCGCTCTCTGCTTCGATCGTCGACATGACTCTCTATGTCGTCAATAACCATAAAGCGCTTCTCGATGCCGGTTCATCGATTGTCCTCTACTTGCCAAAGATTCAGACCGCGGAAGAAGCCGGCTTCTGGAACAGGCTTTTGAGTGCTATGGAAAGACACTTGGGCCTCGAGGAAGGCACCATTAAAGTTTACGTGCTGGTGGAGCAACTTGAGCAAACCTTCCAACTGATGGAGATTCGTGCTGCTCTTGGCCTCCATTTTGTCGGCTTCAACACCGGCCGCTGGGACTACATCAACAGCGTCTCCGATGCCAACTGCTGGGATCCGGAGTTCATCAATCCCAACATTGAATCGATCGTCATGACCTACGGCTACATGCGCAATTACGAAGATCGCGTGCGCAGAGCTGTCAACACCCCGGACGCCAATGGCAACTACGCCCTCTGGCAAGGCGGTATGGAGCCGAACATCCCGGTAGGATCAAAAGAAGGGGTCGCCAACAGCATGAAAAAAGCGCGCGCCGGTGCCGTTCGCGAACAGCAGGAAGGGGCCAGCGGCAAGTGGATCGCCCACTGGAAGATGGCCCACATCATCCGTCCGGTCTGGGAAGAAGTCGGCGAAGCCAATCAGAGTGGTCGCGATTTCCCGCGTTTGACCTACACTGCCGAGGACGCTGCTGGGCTGACACTTCTCGAGCCCGCACCACGCACAGTGCGCGGCGCCCGTAACCTGCTGAGTGTGGCCCTGCAGTACGGCAACGCCTTCGGCCAGGGATTGCAGGCCGCGGCACTGAAGCCAGCCGACTTCTTCGGCAACGATGACATCCTCTACCTGATGGAGGACATGGCCACCGGCGAGATTCGACTGAGTATTCTCTGGGAGTGGATCCACAAGGGCGCCGTTCTCACTGAAGACGATGCAGACACCGGCCTGAAGGCTGGCGACGTCTTCACCCTTGAGATCTTTGAGCGCCTGCTCGAAGAGGAATACGCCAAACTGCTCTCAGCCGGCAATCGTGACGTCCACGATAATTCCAAGACGACCACACTGCCGATTGCACGAGCGATCGTCGAGGCTTACGTCAACGACTCGGTCAAGGCGCCTTGGTACATCGACCTGCTCAACATTAACCTCAACAACCATGATCTGGCCATTGCCAAAGATCGCATCAATAAATATGCAGAGACCTTCAAGAACGAGGGCGTGCGTATCACCGAAAATCTGGATACCTTACCCGCCGGGAGGGCAGCATGAGCACATTCATCGAAGAGGTTAAAATTACCCGCGACTGGTTCGACAGCCCACGTTTTGAAGGCGTCTTAAGACTGTACACCGCCGATCAGGTTGTCGAGCAGCGTGGCACCATTCCGGTTGACTACACCATCGCAAGGGATGCAGCAGAGGCATTTCACAGCCGTTTGCGCGAGCTGTTCTCTGAAGGCAAGTCGATCACGACTTTTGGCCCCTACTCTCCAAGCCAGGCCGTCGCCATCAAGCGCGTTGGTATCGAGGGGATCTATCTGGGTGGCTGGGCCACATCATCCAAAGGCTCTGGCAACGAAGATCCAGGCCCCGACCTGGCCAGCTACCCTTTAAGCCAGGTCCCGGACGAAGCCGCACCTCTGGTCAGGGCACTACTTGCCGCAGACCGCAACCAGTACTTCCTGCGCCTGCGCATGAATGAAGAAGAACGCTCCCAAACTCCTGAAATCGACTACCGGCCGTTCATCATCGCCGATGCTGACACAGGCCATGGTGGCGATGCCCACGTGCGAAACTTGATCCGTCGCTTTGTTGAAGTTGGTGTTGCCGGCTATCACATTGAAGACCAGAAACCTGGTGTCAAGAAATGCGGACATCAGGCTGGCAAGGTACTGGTTCCGGTAGATGAGCAGGTCAAGCGCCTTAACGCGGCTCGTCTGCAACTCGACATCATGAAGGTAGCGGGCATCATCGTGGCTCGTACCGATGCAGAAGCAGCCACCTTCCTCGACGGCCGCGGCGACGAACGTGACCATCACTTTATTCTCGGGGCCACCAACACCAATATCCCCAACTACAAAACCGCCTTCTTGGCCATCATGCGCCAATTCAACAGTAAAGGGGTCGCCGAGATTAACGGCCACCTGATGTACCGCATCTCGGATGCAGCCTATGCCGATGCCGATAAGTGGCTCGACAAAACCGGTCTGTCCACTGAAATCGACGAGGCAATCAAGAACCTGCCAAGCCATAATACTGCCGACATTAACGCTGCTCTAGATCACGCTGCCACGCGTCTTCTGGAGTTCTGGCAGATGGAAGCCAGCCTGAAAACCTACGGTGAAGCCGTTGCCGACGTCATGACATTTCACCTCGACGAGGGCTCGGAATTACCGATGAGCGTTGAAGAATGGCATGCTTTCGTAGAGAATTCTTCCTTCGTCGAAGCTCGGGAAAAAGCCCGCTCTATGGGTTTCAATATCATCTGGAACTGCGATATTGCCCGCACCCCCGAGGGCTATTATCAAGTCAGGGGCGGCATCCCTTATGCCATCGCCAAATCCCTCGCTGTGTCACCCTTTGCAGACATCATCTGGATGGAGACCAAAACGGCAGACCTGCACGACGCCAAGATTTTCGCAGACGCCATTCATGCGGTCTATCCCGACAAAATGCTCGCTTACAACCTGTCCCCATCGTTCAACTGGGACACAACCGGCATGAGCGAAGAGGAAATGCGCCAGTTCCCAACCGAGCTGGGCAAATTGGGCTTTGTCTTTAACTTCATCACTTACGGCGGTCATCAAGTGGACGGACTGGCCGGAGAAGAGTTCGCTACCGCCCTCAAGGAAGACGGCATGCTCGCCCTGGCCCGCCTGCAGCGAAAGCTGAGGCTGATTGATTCGCCTTTCAAGACCCCGCAGAGCTACGTCGGCGGCCCGCGGTCCGACGCCGGCCTGATGGCAGCCTCCGGCGGCACCGCCACCACCAAGGCAATGGGTAAAGGATCAACCCAGTTCCAACATTTGATCGAAACCGAGGTTCCGCCAAAACGACTGGCCGAATGGCTCAAGAAGTGGACATCGCACTACAAGCTGGATGCGAACCTGAGGGTTGTCCTTAAACCACACATCGCCGGCTCAGAACTGCTGGAGTTGACTCTTGTTGACGAGAAGAACACCAAGATGGCCAACATCATCTTTGCCACCTTGCAGGATCGCCGAGACCGTAACATGCTGTCGATCCGCGACCAGAACACCTTCAGCGAGGACTTCCGTCAGAAACGCCTGATGACCTTGATCTCTCTCTTCCTGATTCACCGTTACAAGGTCGACACGGTTCACTACGTCACACCGACTGATGACAATCAACGGCAAGCAAAGGGGATGCTCGGACTTGGTCTTTACGAGGACATCCAGACTGAAGTTGGTCAGATCATCGTGGCGCGTGTCAACGCCGAGCGCGTCAAGGAACTGGTTAAGCCAGAAAGTGAAGAGCTCAGCAAACTCATCGCAAAGAGCTGAGACAACTTTGCTTAAGTAAATACAAAACGCCACCGGGCAATAACAACCCGGTGGCGTTTTGTCATTCAGGGCCTTAAATATTTGCAAACTGCCTGACACCTTTAACGTGTCATGCATTTCAGAACTTGAACTTTAAACCCAGGGCCAGGGCATTAGAACTGCCATCTTCAGCGACGACGCCATAAGCGTTTGAGCGATGGTGTATGCGGGTAATCAAAGCAACATTGGGATAAGAGGGCAGGACGAACTCCAGCTCCACCAGCAGATAAACCTGCAAGCGTTCGGAATCACCGCTTCTTTCCACTTCTATTTCGGGAACATTGGTTGCGTAAGAGGGCCCTGCTCCAAAAGCAAGACTGGTATCCAGGTGTCTGTCCCACCAAAATGCCTCCCAACGTGCAGTCAGCAAAGCATTAAATTCCCAGTGATCCTGATCCTTAAAGTGTTTGACGACTTGCCCTTCGACCTCGAAACTGGCCAGCTCGTCATAGGTGCCGATGCGTCTGGCCAGAGCAAGGGTGACCAGGTAGGAGTCTTCAAAATCAAGGCCCCAGAAACTATCGGAAAAATCATCAATACTGTTATCGGTCATCTGACCTCCGTATATGCTTAAGGCATATAACGGCTTACTCTCGAGAGCCTGGATTTCAGCCGCACATGGGAGGGCATACAGAAGCAGCAAAAAGATAACAAGGACGCTTTTCATAACGTAATAGCCTCCCTAAAGGGACTATACCGCTCTTACACTGTAACCATATCAAACGAGAGCAAGGCGACAAGGAAAGCAAAGGACAAAACAAACAATTCTAATAATTGGCGACTTGCGAAACAGTTACGGCCCCATAACAAAACAAAAGCAAAACAAACTGGAGCTTTTGGTTAACGCAAAGACGCGGAGGCGTAGAGAGCAATCATCTGAACGAAAGGATTTTTAAAAGCTTTAAAAGTTTTAAGAGTTTTTCTTCTGCGTTCTTTGCGACTCTGCGTTAAACATTTTTTATAGAACCGAAAATTTAAGCAAGATGTGGCCACATATAAAGGTTGGCCGGCCAGGCCAAAGAGGATGGGGGGGGAAGGTTCAAGGCAAAGGAGGGATCGAAACCGATCGTTCAATAAATACTGTTGGTTCTCAAACATAATAAAAACGGCTCACAATAGTAAAGGAGCCGTCAATAAAACAAACCATATTCAGACAATTACTCAGGCAGCAAACCTACGTTCATCTCCAGCGTAAGCTTTGTTGTGTGTCCTGCGTACAGGGTCAACACCGAGGACAACAGGCCCGCTGGCTCTGTAAAAGCTGACAATCTCTTCTGTTGCTATTAAACGGTCCAGCATTTGCGGTTTGACGTAATCGTAAGAACCCTTATTTCTCAATATTCTTACCAGCATAGGTCGTCTCCCTTAATTTAGGATCAACACTCAGCGCAGCAAAAGGCCGCACGACATCGTGCACCTTGCCGAAAAGTTTAACGAAGGTAGTTTTCATCAGCAATAGAACCAAATGTGCAAAGAACTATATCTAAAGATAAACGAGAGCAGGCCACCCAAGTGGGGTGGCCTGCTCTTACTTGTTTTTTTTGAGGCGGGGGAAACCTCCTTAAACCATGATCTCCATCGCCCAGACACCGCAGGGGCAGATACCTGAGCAGACACTGCAGCCGATGCAGACGTCATCGTCGGAGACGTACTCGAAGGTCCCATCCTCTTTCTCAACACGACTGATTGCGCCTTCAGGGCAGGCCTCCAGGCACATGGTGCAATCACGGCAAGTTCCGCAAGAGAGGCAACGCAACGTCTCATCCTTGGCGTCTGTGATACAGAATTTACCACGGTTGCGCGGCTTGAACAGTTCCTTGGACAGACAGCTCTGATTGATCATTTCAGGTTTGACGATTGGCTCGAGCTCTTTGCCGGCAAGGTAATCATCAATCATGAGAGCCGCTTCCTGACCACCTCCGATAGCATGAGTGAGCAGACCAGGCTGAACAGTGTCTCCGATGGAGAAAACGCCTTTGGCTTTGACCACCTGATTGCAGGCATCAACATCCATCATGCCGCGATCGGTCAGCCACTCACGTGGCACGTAGGAAAGGTCAGGACGCTCACCGATGGCGATAATCACCTCATCGGCTTCGATCAGTTCGCCGTCTTTGGTCAGCAAACCTTCAGGAGTGACTTTTTCGGTAAAAACTGGCCAGCGGATTTCACCGCCGAGAGCCTTAACGCTGTCGATCTCGTGCTTGTAAGCTGCAGGGCGTTGGATATCTATACACAGGACCTTTTCTGCGCCCATGGCGTAAGCTCCGAGACAAACGTCCATACCGGCGTTACCGGCGCCGATGACAATGACCCGTTTACCAACCTTGGGCTTTTTGCCAGCGTTGACATCCTTGAGGAAATCAAGGCCTTTGGTCAGCAGTTCGTGTCCCGGGAAAGGAATCACAACAGGGTTATGGGCACCTGAGGCGATAACGACAGCATCGTTTGCTTTCGCGATGTTGACGAAAAGATCCGCATCGACCCTGGTATTATTCTTGACCGTAATGCCAACATCCTTGATGCGCTGAATCTCAGATTCGAGGGAATCTGCCGGCAGACGATCCGTCGGAATAACTTGACGCAGCTTGCCGCCGACCTCTTTATCAGCCTCATAAACGGTCACACCGTGGCCGAGCAGGCGTAGTTGCCATGCCGCCGCTAGACCGCCAGGGCCACCGCCAATAACTGCAACCTGTTTTCCTGTCTCAGCCTGCAGTTCGGGAGCTGCGACATTACGCGACAAACGACCCAGTTCTTTCATGGCGACGGGTTTATCGATGTAACGACGACTACAAGCATCCATACAGAGGTTCGGGCAAACTTCACCACAAACGCTGGCCGGGAACGGCGAATATTTAAGGACCAGTTCGAGGGCTTCCTCGAATTTTCCCTGGCGCAACAGATTGATGCGGTCCTGGGTCGGAATATTCGACGGACAGGCCACCTGGCAAGGCGCACCGAAACGTTTGTCCTGCCAATGCGGGATCTTGATGCGGTCGGTGCCGGCATTAACCAAACCGGCGACGTGAGCGTAATCATCCTTGACGACGTCAGCGAAGATACCTCCATCGCCGACCCATTTCTGGGTGCGGAATTCGCGCAAGGTTGTCCGCGAGCGGACATTACGTTCTTCGTAAGTCTTGGCAACAATCTTCTGCCACTCGGAGAAGTCGGTCAGCTCTTTTTCCAGCTGAGGACGACCAATCTTGTCGAGGAAGACAGGCATGTTTTCTTTCAGGAAAGCCTGGTCGCCGTCATCCAGGGAGAGCACCCAGACATCATCCGAGAGACCATCAACCGGTCCACGCACATAGATGGTACCACCGACCATCCCCATGCAGGAGCGATCACCGAGAATCGAGGGGAGATCTTCACGACCATAACCACAGACAACACCAATACCACCGCCCATGAACTCAAAAGAGAAGGAACCAGTATTCTTGAGGATCCAGAACTCCGGAACGTCATAGGCCGGATCGTGCTTCATCAGCGAACCGGAACGCGTACCGACGCGTCCCGCAACATAGATCTTGCCGCTCGCTGCGCAGTGGGCGGTGGTGTCACCGCCATCGCCAAGGATCGTCAGTTCGGCACCGGCGTTCAGCCAACCGGCATCGGCAGGGGCCGAGCCTTCGACCACGATTTCTGTTCCTTCGAGGCCGAAAGAGCCAACCCGCTGCCCCGGGTTTTTGACCCGGAACTTGAGCGGTCGACCATCTTCCGTCCACAATGGACCTCCAATATTGTGATGCCCTGAGGAGGTTATCTCAAATTCCGTCTCACCCTGCTCCAGCGAGCGATAGATCTGCTGCAGAAGCGCCTGGGTGGAGATGCGGCGTTGTTTCGCGTCATAACCTGTAATTTTTGCTGCCATAGTAAAACCTCTAAGAAGCTTCGGGCTGGGGTTTGGGGGCTAGGGACTGGAATTAACCAGCCCCCAGAACCCATCCTCTAGCCTCGGACTTTAACAAACGTACTGAATATCTAACCTGTCAGAGACGGCCTTGTCCGTAGAGATCAAGGCATCGGAACGACCAACCGGCAACGATGAGTTACCAATCGGGGCCATCAACTTCTTGAACTCGGTATCCATGGCCAGAAAGTAATTGACAATATTCTCGGCGACACGGTCGACATCAAGGCGGTGCACCAACTGCTCTTCCTGTGTGGTGATACCAACCGGGCAGAGTCCCGTGTTGCAGGCGTTGCAGCGTCCCATGTCATTGCCGACGCAACCGGCCATCTGCAAGATCAACTTGCCGGTGAAAACACCGTTGGCACCGAGACACATCATTTTGAATGCGTCCGCAGCCAGGTCACCGGTTTTGCCGAGACCGCCAGCCGCCCAGAGTGGAATCTGACCCTGACGTCCCTGGGCCGTCGCGGCCTGGTAGCAGTCACGCAGCTTGGATACGATTGGATGGCCAGTGTGATCAAGAGAGACCTCATGGGCCGCACCGGTACCGCCATCAATACCGTCGAGGAAGAAGCCACCGACAATATTGTAAGGGTCGCGCACCAGGTTATTGAAAACACTGACCGAAGTCGCCGATGCTGCAACCTTGATCGCCACAGGTACGCGGAATTTAAAGGCCGAATTGAAGGAGAGGAACATCTTCTGCACGCTCTCTTCAATCGAGTAAAGGCCCTGGTGGTTTGGTGGTGAGAGCAAGTCGGCTTTGGGGACTCCGCGAATTGCCTGGATATGTTCGGCGACCTTGCCGGCCTGCAGCAGACCGCCATCGCCGGGCTTGGCGCCCTGACCGATCTTGATCAGGATACCGGCCGGATCTTCAACCATGTGCGGCATCGCCTTGGCGATCCGGTTCCAGCCGAAATGTCCCGATGCGATCTGCAGGATCATGTACTTGAGGTACTTGCTCTTGAGCAGACGTACCGGAACGCCACCTTCGCCGGAACACATGCGCACAGGCATGCCGCACTCTTCATTGAGGTAGGCAACTGCCATGGCAACCGCTTCCCACATCCGCCAGGAGAGGGCTCCGATCGACATGTCACCGATAACCACCGGGTAGATCCAGCGCACCGGCGGCATGGAGGCTTCCACCTGCAGGTTGTTCTGGCCATCGACGCTGAACGGTAGCGTCTGTGCGGGCATGATGCGTCCGAAGGGCGCAAGCAAGTCAAAGGTGTGACGTTGGGCATCGAGACTTGGATCGGTCATCTGTGAGATGCGACCGATGCGCATCTTGTCGAGGGTACGCACCGACGACTCCAGATTTTTCCGACCACCGCGCTTGATCGAATCGCCGCCGAGGCAACGGGTGAGAATCGGATGCCGGGTGTCCTGGTTTCGCTCAGGGGCGATGGCATCGTTGGGACAAACTTTTTCGCAGATACCACAGCCACGACAGTAGTGCTGCACGTCTTTGACCTGGCGAATAACCGGTACTGCGGAGAAGCGTTGTTGTGGATCCGGCATCTCCCCTTCGGAAAAAACCATGCGCCGACGTTCTACCTTGCATTCGATGGCGCGGAAAGAACATGCTGAAACACAGGAACCGCAGAGAGTGCAGCGGCTGGCGTCATACTTGATTTTCCAGGGCATGTCATTCGGAGTGACATGCTGAACTCTCATTGTCTCCATCGTTGCACCTCCAGGCTGTTATCGATGGCTACGATTTCACGCTCATGAGGGTAGATGTCCGTTTCCCAGTCGCGGTCAGGCAGGATGTCGTTGATACCACAGACTTCGGAGGAGATCACCACTGTGTCATTGGTACGGCCGACCACGACGGGACGCAGCTTCTTGGCATCGCAACAGGTAAACATGGTGAAGTCGGGCAACACACCGATGATGGTGTTGGGACCATTGATCTCCAGGTGGGCCAACGACTGGCGCATTGCCAGAAGCTGCTCTTTATCTTCGCGTTGCTCCAGATCACCAAAGGGTAAAGGCGTGACCACGTGTTTGTAATATCGCAGCGGCCAGCGCAACTCACGATGCACATAATGGAGCGTGTAGAGGAAACACTGGGAGTCAGACTCGAAACCGATATAGCCGCGATGCAGCTTGCGCTGGGCTTCAACGTTCTTCAGATAGAAGGTATTTTCACCATTGGCCAGCGCTGTGTAACCCTGCATGAAAAAAGGGTGGGCAGCGTAACGCACGATATCGTAGTTGGTATTCTGACGACACTGGGCAGTGATCACCCTTGCGGTAAACTTCTCATCCGGACTCCAGAGCTTGAAATAGGTACCGATATCACGAGGGTCACCGATCTCCTTGAGGGTTACGACATCCGGCCAGAAGGAGTAGACAAAGCCCTGCTCATCCTTCTCAAGAGCTTTACGCAACTTAAGACGCATATCGAGGAGCAACTCCTCTTTGTCCTTCTGCTCGCCATTACGGAAATAACGTGGATAATCGAACGTCTCGAAAACATAGTTCGGCATGGCGTGAATATCCAGGCCGGTTTGTGGATCGGTTTCCGGAACCCACTGCATGACACGCTGGAAACCTGCCTCGTGCAGCATATCTTCGGCGAGCTTCAACCCCTCATCCGTGCACGCCATGGAGAGCGTCGGCAGATGTTTGTAATTTTCGAAAATACCACCGAGATCGTGCATGACCATGGCAAAGCCAGAGTTGTCATGCCCTTTCTGTTGGGACTCCATCAACTTCAGCGCGAGACTGGGATGGACATAGTTTGAGCTTTTAATTGCACCAATTCGGCACATCTAGAGCACCTCCTGATAAACATTTATTAAG
>SBFN01000061.1 GCA_006226895.1 Deltaproteobacteria bacterium
GCACTGCGGACATTGAGGTCATCGTGGGAGTGGCCATGCAGGCGGCTGGCAGCAATCAGGTTCATGATCAGGCCGATGATGGCGATGATGAACATCTCCTTGCTCTTGACTGCCTCCGGTTGAAGCATGCGGTCCCAGGCTTCACCGAGAATGCCGAAGGCAATCAGCAACAGGGTCACACCGTTTATCAAGGAAGCAAAGATCTCGGCACGGTGCCAGCCGTAGGTGCGGGTGTCGCTGGCCGGGAACCTGGCCAGGTGGATGGCCGCCAGAGACAGGACCAGCGCGAACAGATCCATGAAGACATGGGCGGCGTCGGAGAGCCAGAATCCGCCTATGAGTTCTGCAACCAACGTGACAGCAGTCAGAACTATGGCGATGATAAAGCCGCGGGTAATGCCGTGATCCAACAGCCCGTGATCGTGCTGGTCATGGCAGCTCTGGTCTTGATTTTTGTGGTCTGATGATCTCTGGCCTGACATAAGAGAGCGCAACTCCTTAATCTTCTCCATACTAGGCTTACGAAGAGCGTGAAATCAAGACGTAAGATGCGGATGGGGGCTTCCCCTCTTCTCGGCAGCTGTGCTATGGTGAGCGCCGATTTTCTGCAGTTCAATGCAACCAAAACAGAACAGGACAGATGCTATGAGTGAAACCCTTTACGACGTGCTGATCATTGGCGGTGGCCCGGCCGGATTAACGGCGGCCTTTACACTTCGCGGGCCAAGTTGAAGTCTCTGCTGGTAGAACGGATGATCCTTGGTGGCCAGGTAATGACCACGACCAAGGTGGAGAACTACCCGGGCTTTCCCGGAGGTATCGACGGTCCCGATCTAATGATGCGTTTTCAGGAGCACTGCCAGGAGTTTGGCCTGGAGACAATGACCGGAGAAGTGACTGGCCTGGTTGATAAGGGTGATGAAAAAATCGTTACCGTGGACGGAGAAGAGTTTCGTACCCGCGCTGTGATCATTACCACCGGAGCCGAGCCGAGCAAGCTGGACATTCCGGGCGAGGTTGCATTCACCGGGCGTGGCGTCTCTTACTGTGCCACTTGCGACGGCGCTTTCTTCCGTGATGTCCCTGTGGCCATTATCGGCGGTGGTGATACCGCAGCGGAAGAGGCTCTCTTCCTCTGCCGTTTTGCCAGCAAGGTTTACATGGTGCATCGACGCGATGAACTACGAGCCACCAAACTTCTGCAGGAACGCATCTTTGCCAACGACAAGATCGAGATGGTTTGGAACAGCACCGTCGAAGAAGCAATCGGCGACAACAGCGGCGTGACCAGTATCGTCCTGCGCAACAGTCAGGACGATTCAACCCGAGCCCTGGATGTTGTCGGAATGTTCGTTGCGGTTGGCGTGACGCCGAAAGCACATTTTCTCGCTGAGATTCTCGACCTGGATGCGGAAGGTTATATTCTCGCTGATTCAGATTGCCAAACCTCCATACCAGGTGTTTTTGCCGCCGGGGATGTGCGCAAGAAAATTCTCAAGCAAATCGCCACTGCCGTTGGCGACGGGGCAATTGCCGCGATTGTAGCTGAGAAGTACCTGGACAATCTGGAGCACTGAACGCATCAAGTTTAGCAGTAAGGTAGTGCCCGGGCGTGCAGGAAAAGAGAGTGTTTCATCTCTCTTGTTCCTCTCTTCCGGATTTATTTTTGCCCCGCTTAAGGGGTATTGCAATCGACATTCAGGAGGGATATATGCTCGCCAAGGTTTTGTCCGGGGCGCTGCTCGGGATCGATGCCTACCCGGTTGAGGTAGAGGTCGATATCGCCCAGGGGCTGCCCCAGTTCGCTACGGTCGGTTTGCCCGAGGGCGCGGTCAAGGAAAGTAAAGACCGCGTCAAGTCCGCCATCAAGAATTCCGGTTACGAATTTCCCACCCGACGAATCACCATCAACCTTGCTCCCGCCGATATTCGCAAAGAGGGAGCTGCGTTCGATCTGCCAATGGCTGTTGGTCTGCTCACCGCCACCGGGTTGATGTCAGGCGAGCGTGCCGAGCGCTTCCTGTTTATGGGCGAACTCTCGCTCGACGGTGGCATCAAGCCTGTACGTGGTGTCCTGCCGGTTGCCGCAGCTGCGCGACGTTGGGATCTTGATGGTTTGATCTTGCCGGTCGCGAATGCCGAAGAAGGGGCGTTGGTCGATGGTTTGCCCGTCTACCCAGCGAAAACGTTGGGTGAAGTTGTCGATTTTCTCACCGGCAACCGGGTGCTGGAGGTGTTTCAGGTCGATATTGCTTCGATGATCGGCAACGCGGTAGAGGATGATGTCGATTTTGCCGAGGTCCGCGGCCAGGGACATGTCAAGCGGGCCCTTGAGGTTGCCGCGGCCGGTGGCCATAACCTCCTAACCTCCTTATGACCGGGCCACCCGGGAGCGGAAAGACCATGCTGGCTCGGCGAATCTCGACGATCCTGCCGGCACAGACTTTTGAAGAAGCGCTCGAGATCACCAAAATCCATTCAATCCTTGGTCTGCTTTCCGAAGATCAGGCCTTGGTGGCCAAACGGGTCTTTCGCTCTCCGCACCATACGATTTCCGATGCCGGTCTGATCGGAGGCGGCTCCCATCCCCGTCCGGGTGAAGTTTCTCTAGCGCACAATGGTGTATTGTTTCTCGACGAAATGCCTGAGTTCAAGAAGAACATCCTTGAAATGCTACGGCAACCCCTTGAAGATGGGCAGGTCTGTATCAGTCGTGCGGCGCAAAGCCTGACCTACCCAGCCTCATTTATGCTGGTTGCGGCCATGAACCCCTGCCCTTGTGGTTACCAGGGCGACTCCCAGCATAGTTGCACCTGCACTCCGGCAATGGTCCAACGTTACCGGACCCGGCTCTCCGGCCCCTTGCTCGATCGTATTGATCTGCAGGTTGAAGTGCCGCGGATCCCGCATAGTGATCTCGCGAATACCCGTCCGGCAGAGGCAAGTTCTGTCATTCGGGGGCGTGTTGAGCAGGCCCGTGAGGTTCAGCAGGGTCGATTCACGGGTTCTACAATCTACTGCAATGCCCGCATGGGTCCTCGACAGTTACAGCAGTTTTGCCGTACTGACCACGCCGGAGAAGAGCTCCTGAAGCAGGTCACTGACCGGCTAGGCCTGTCGGCTCGCAGCTATGTTCGATTACTCAAGGTCGGTCGTACTATTGCCGACCTTGCCGGGAGTGC
>SBFN01000079.1 GCA_006226895.1 Deltaproteobacteria bacterium
ATGCCATCACCGGTTCATTGACAGCCGCAGGGGCTGGAGGTTCGGCCTCTCGTTCAGCAAGAGTCAGCTGATCCTTTGCAAAGGGAGTGTTTAGCTCTGCCTGGACTGCTGTTTCTTCAATCGCGGCGACCTGTTGGCTTTCTGCATTTGGATTTGCCGGCTCGAAACCAAACATCATATCCGAGAGAGCCCCCGCCATCCACCAGATGAGGACGAGCAGGAGAACCCCTCCGCCGCCCAGCACAACGGGCAGGGGCAGGTAAGGAATTTTTTCCATCATGCTACGACGTGGCGGTTTAAAGCCGGGCGGTGCGCCATCTTTCTTCTGTTGCTGCAAGTCACGCAACATCTGGTTGATCAGGCTCATGACAAGACACTCCGCAACAGGTAAACAACCAGAACGACTTCCAGCACCGTAATAAGACCAACTGTGAAATAGAATGAGTTCCCGGTCAGGAATGATCGAGAGAGTTTCGTAGCGTCTTCTGTGTCACTGCTGGCCATTTTCACTTGCGCCTGAGCAACTTCGTTTTGGCCTTGACCATAAGCAACCATCAAGGCTTTGTGACAAAGGATATTGACCAGTCTGGGGATGCCACGACTGGAGCGGTAGACGGCATCCAGAGCAGCCTCATCAAAAAGCCTGCGCCCCTCATGACCGGCCACCGTTAAACGATGATGAACGTAACCGCTCACTGCCGCGCGATCCAGAGCGGGCAAATCATAACTAAACGTTATGCGCTGACGAAGTTGCCTCAAGTTGTCATTTTTCAGCAGCCCATCCAACTCCGGCTGGGCGAAGATAACAATCTGCAGAAGCTTCTGCTTTTCCGTCTCCAGATTACTAAGCAGACGCAATGCTTCCAGGCTCTCTCTCGGCATGGCTTGCGCTTCGTCAATACAGAGGACCGCCTTCTTGCCACCCTTCCGCAAAATCACCAACTGCTCGGTGATCCGTTTAACCAGGTCATGCATGGTGATCCCCTGGGGGATCATGATGTTCAGCTCTTCTGCAAGGGCCTGATAAAGTTCAAATGGCGTCAACAAGGGATTGGGAAGATAGGCCGCCTGGAAATCACCGGCCAGAGCCGCAAGCAATTTCCGGCACAACAAGGTCTTGCCGGTCCCGACTTCACCAGTAATCTTGATCAGGCCTTCGCCGCTCTGCAAAGCGACTAAAAGAACGTTCAGGGCCTGTTGATGTCCGGTGTAGTTGTAAAAATAATCGGGATCAGGTGTCAGCGAGAATGGCGCTTCCCGCAACTTGAAATGTTCCTGATACATGAACTACGCCCCCTCAGGTCAGCGATCTTGCTAACCCGCAAATAGTGAGTATTATATAGGCTAAAGCAGGAATAAACCAAGGAATAAAGACTTAAGATATGATCAAATTCATAAAGCTCATAAGAATAATTAAGGAGAAGAGATTATGACCCTTGCTGAACTTGCCAAGCATGATGGCCGTGATGGCCGCCGCGCTTACGTCGCCGTAAACGGAACGGTGTATGATTTGACCGACAGCCCTCGCTGGGAGAATGGTCTGCACCCACCTGATCATCAAGCCGGCCAGGATCTGACCGAGGAACTCACCGGGGCGCCCCACGTGCGTACGGTGATTGAACGTTTCCCGGTTATTGGTTCTCTTGAAGAGGAAGCGCCAGCACAAACCACCTCGGGCAACGGCAAGGTCACACTGGGTATCATCATCTCGGCAATTGTTCTTGCCGTGATCATTTTTTTGATACTTTAGCACTTTGGTTTGACAAGAATAGTACCTTTAAGCATTCGGTTCTATAATCCGAAAAAATGTTTAATGCAGAAGCGCAAAGGGCGCAGAGGGAAACACTTCAAATTTTAAACACGCTTCAATTCTAACTATGCCCCTCTGCGTATTCGCGTCTTTCTGTTAGTAAACAGTCTGTTTACCCTGCCTTTGTTTTGCCTATAGGCCCGCAAGAATTTGCATCCTTGATTTTTTTGCCCGGCTCGGTTATTCTCCGCGCCATGTTCCGTTACCTGATTTTATTCGGCAGTATCATCTGGGCAAGCCTGCTGCTCCTTTCCTGGAGCGGGCCAGCTGAAACAGCTGCCCAACCGACGCCCGTTGTCAAAAACGCCTCCTGAATGACAGGAGGCGTTTTCAATTTCCAGGCCTATTCTCCGCTTCTTTCTGTCAAGCAACGGCAAGAGTCGCCCTGACGCGACCCGCGTCGTGCAAACTCCGCATCAATCGCGTTGAGAACCTCCCATTTTTTGAGCGACCAGAGAGGTGCCAAAAGTTGCGCCCTGGGGCCATCACCGGTCAGGCGGTGAATCAAAGTCTCGGGACACAGACGCTCCATGCAATCAACAACCAGCGCAACATACTCCTCCATGCCCATCACTGAAACTTCACCCTCCGTATAGAGATCACCGAGAGGCGTATCCTGCAGAACATGGAGCAGGTGCAACTTCACGCCCTCGACCTGCAACTCTGCAAGAATATCAATAGTTTTCAGCATGTCGCCACGGCTTTCTCCGGGCAGGCCGAGGATCACGTGCACGCAGGTACGCAAACCGCGTGACTTTGCACCCTGCACAGCTTTGACAAAAGTCGCAAAATCATGACCACGCCTTAACCAGTCCAGAGTGCGATCATGGCTACTCTGAAGACCCAACTCCAACCAGAGGTAGGTTTTTGCATGATATTCAGCGAGCAGATCCAGGACCTCGACAGGAACACAGTCCGGCCGCGTGCCAATCGCCAGACCGACCACATCCTCAACCGCCAGCGCCTCATCATAAAGGGTACGCAACTCTTCAACAGGAGCAAGGGTATTGGAAAAAGGCTGGAAATAGGCCATGAACTTACCCGCCTTATACTTGCGGGTCATCACCTCCTTGCCCTGTTCAATTTGTGCGGCTACACTCAACTGGCGCTCGACACCAACCGCTCCTGAACCGCCTGGGTCACAAAAGAGACAACCTGCACCAGATCGGCCACCGTCGCGATTGGGGCAACCGAAACCGGCATCGACGGAGATCTTGTGCACGCGGCCGCCGAAGCGTTTTTTAAGGTGACTGGAGAAAAGCTGATAGGGTTTCATCAATTCAACCAACTGATTCACAAAAATGCGAAGGTAAATAGCTAAACGGACCGGGATCAAGAAGTGTCAACCTGTTGCGGTTTCACGCTTAACTCAACTATGCCATCTTGTTCTGACGGGGGCAAGAAGACAAAGCTATGGAACCGGATTGCGGTGAAGCATCGGGTTGGTATAATGAAGTGGGTCTTGCTACGCCCTTTTTTGAGGAGTGCACCATGGCACACTTGCTGGTCATTGATGATGAGGGTGACATTCGCCACCTTTATGCGGCTGAACTGGAGGATGAGGGACACAGTGTTATCACCTGCGGCAACCGTAGCCGGGCGCTGGAGCTGTTGCACCATCAGGTTTTCGATCTGATCATCCTCGATATCCAGCTTGAACAGGAGAGTGGCCTGGAGCTCCTGCAGCAAATAGCCCGCGAGAGTGAAAAGACACCCGTGATTCTCTGCAGCGCCTACAGTTGTTACAAGGAGGATTTTTCCTCCTGGCTGGCAGATGCCTACGTGGTCAAAAGCTCCAATCTCGACGAACTGAAAAATGAAGTCCGCCGCCTGCTCGCACAAGCCTGACATCTCCAGCAAAGAGAACCAGGACCCACCTTATCGCTCGTTTAGGAGACTTCATTGAAAGCTGTCATTATGGCGGGTGGCTTCGGCACCCGCATTCATCCTCTGACCATCAGCATGCCCAAGCCGATGATCCCCCTGATCAACCGACCGATCATGGAACACATCGTTAACCTGCTTAAGCAGCATGGTATTACCGACCTGGTGTTACTGCTGTTCCACCAGCCGGAAGTCATCAAAAAATATTTCGGTGACGGTAGCGAGTTCGGCGTCCACATCACTTACGTGACCCCCCTGGAGGACTTTGGCACCGCCGGCGCAGTCAAGGCTGCAGCAAGACACCTCGATGAACGGTTTATGATTATCAGTGGTGATCTTTTAACCGATTTCGACCTCTCACAAGCAATCGCATTCCATGAGAAAAAACAGGCGAAGGCGACCATCACCCTGACATCGGTCATCGACCCTCTTCAATTCGGTGTTGTTATCACCGACAAAGATTCCCGCATCACCAAGTTTCTTGAGAAGCCCGGATGGGGAGAAGTTTTTTCCGACACCATCAACACGGGCATCTATATTCTGGAACCGGAAGTTCTGGAGCTGATCCCGGAGAGCGAAAACCGTGACTGGGCCAAGGACATCTTCCCCAAAATGCTTGAGAATGCAGACGATCTGTTTGGTTGTGCCCTGCAAGGCTACTGGGCCGACATCGGCAATCCGGAGGCATACCTCGAGGCATGCCATGACATCTGCCACGGCAAGGTTACAGTAAAGGTCCCTGAGCCGACAAGGCCGACAGAAGAGAGGATATTTATCAGCCCTGACGCCCAGGTCGACGAACAGGCCAGGCTCTCCGGCATGATCGTTCTGGGCGACAACACCCGGATCAAAGGGAAGGCAAACCTTATCAACTGCGTGGTCGGCCGCAACTGCCAGATCGAGGAGAACGTCACCCTTGAGGACGCCATTCTTTGGGATAACGTTTATATCAAGGCAGGGACAAGGGTCACAGGGTCGAATCTTGGGCACCGGGTCCGCATCGGCAAGAATTCAGTCATCGAATCCGGCGCTGTGATTGCGGATGAGACGATGGTCGGCGATAACGTCAACATTCGAGCCAATGTTAAAATCTGGCCGCGCAAGGTCATCGAAAGCGGATCGACTGTTTCAACCAACCTGATCTGGGGAGAGAAGTGGCGTAAAAGCCTCTTCGAAGGAACCCTGGTACGCGGCATGACCAATATTGAATTGACACCGGAGTTCTCTGCCCGCCTCGGTGCAGCCTACGGATCAACGCTGCCCAAAAACAGTTTTATCCTGGCCGGGCGCGATGCCGTTCGCTCGTCGCGAATGCTTAAACGCTCTTTCGTTGGCGGGTTGCTTTCCGCCGGGGTGAACGTTCGTGACATCAAGATGATCTCACTGCCGGT
>SBFN01000249.1 GCA_006226895.1 Deltaproteobacteria bacterium
CCTGGTTTGCGACCTGATAGGACAATAGCAACAAGATATAAACAGGTGAGAAAGGTTCGGTAAAGGTTTGGTGAAGATTGATTTTGATAAAGGGCAAAAGCAAAAAAACGGCGGGGGTTGCCCGCCAGCAACTTCATTTTCTTTGTCTCGTCAAAGAAAACGAAAGCAAAAGAAAACGACCCGAAGCCTTGCCCTGCTCTGCAGGGTTCACTGCGCTGAAAAGATGAAAGACGGCAGGACGAAAACTCGCTACGCTCAAACAGTTCGTCCTACTAGTCGTCTTTAATCCATTCAGCTTCGTCGGCGGCACACGGGAGGAAGATTCAAAGGCACAAACAAGGCAACAGGGTTTTGATCTATGCAGGCAGCTCAAACCAGATACGGGTTTCGCCTGGTACGCTTTGGGCGCCGACTTGACCGCCGTGGGCTTCAACCAGCTGCTTGACGATCGCCAGGCCGATACCAGCACCTCCGGCCTCGCGGGAGCGGGAAGGGTCGGCAGTGAAGAATCGTTCAAAAATAAAGGGCAGATCTTTCTCGGCAATGCCTGGCCCGCTGTTGATAAAATCAATGCGAATCGACCTTGCCGCAGGAGTGCTGGAGATGGTGACTTCGCCACCGACCGGAGTATATTTCCAGCAATTTTCCACCAGGTTGCGAATGACCTGAAGCAGTTTGTCGCGGTCTGCCTGCACATTCGCTTGATCGACAAAATTTGTCGTGACGCTGATTCCCTTCTCTTCGAAATTCATCCGGTAGAGCGTTAATATCTCCCTGGCGCATTCCTGTAGATCCAACGGTTGACGTTCGAGGTAGGCGTGGGCTGCGTCGGCCCGGGCCAGCTGGCCAAGTCCTTCGACCAGGGTGACCAGGCGCAGGTTCTCCTGCTGCAGCATCTCGAGGGTCTGTTTGTCCGCAGGGATGACGCCGTCGCTCAAGCCTTCCAGGTAGCCACGCAGGTTTGTGAGCGGGGTGCGCAGCTCATGGGCGACGTCGGCGACCATGGTTTTGCGCAGCCGTTCGAGTTTCTCGAGGCTATCCCCCATCAGGTTAAAGGCCGTGCCGAGTTCACCGATCTCATCGGCCTGGCTTGCATCCACCCGGGCGGTAAAGTTGCCGGCTGCGATCTGGTGGCTGGCCTCGCTCATCTGTACGAGGGGGCGCAAGACGCGTTTAGTCAACAGGTAGCTGAGGGCAAAGGCCAACAGCAGAGCGACCAGACTCGCCCAGAGCAGGTAGCGGTGCACCGCGGTTAAAAAGGCCCGGTGGGTATCTGTGGGCGACACCATGTACTTGTCCATCAGCACCATGAAGTAGTCGGCAGCCAGCTGGTCAAAGGCCAGCCAGATGCTCCCGGTGATGACGGCTATGACCGGGATTGTGGTGGCCAGCATCAATTTCCAGTGCAAGCGAAGTTTCATGAGTCTTGCCGTTCCGCGAAGCGGTAGCCAAAACCCCGCACCGTCTCGATGTAGCGAGGCTCTGCCGGATCGTCGGCAAGCTTCTGGCGCAGGTGACCGATATGCACATCGACCACCCGGTCGATCACGGTTTCACCGCGTTCATAGACATGACTGAGCAGGTCGTCGCGGGAGAAGGCCTTGCCCGGGGCGCTCATCAGCGCCTGCAGCAGTTTATATTCGACCGCGGTCAGATCGACCGGCTGCTGATCGAGGGTGACACGGCGTTTTTCGACATCGAGGACCAGGCCAGCATGGCGGAAACAGTTGACCGGATCCGGTCGGCGCGCTGTGCGGCGCAGGATCGCCTTGACCCGTTCCACCAGCTCGCGCGGGCTGAATGGCTTGACCACGTAGTCGTCGGCACCGAGGGAGAGGCCTAAGACCCGGTCGATCTCTTCTTCACGGGCGGTCAGCATCAGGATCGGTACCTCGGAAAACTTGCGCAGCTCACGGCAGATCTCCCAGCCGTCGACCTGTGGCAGCATGACGTCAAGGATCACAAAACCAGGTGCTTGCTGGCGCGCTATAGACAGGGCCTCGGCACCATCGTGAACCTGATGTGTGGCAAAGCCTGCTTTTTCAAGATAGGTTGCGATCAGGGCCGCGGTGTTGCGATCGTCTTCGATGATCAGGACGGGCTCGGTGCTGCTGAGAGGTGGCATTGGTGACTTTTCCTTTTGCAATGATCCTGATAGGACAGATTCTCGAGCATTATTGAAATATAGGCTTACTCGGGAAGGGGAATATATTCCGTTTCGCCAGGAACTTTCGGAAAGCGCCCCTCTCGCCAGTCTTGCTTTGCCTTTTCCATGAGCTCTTCCCGGGTGGAAACCAGGTTCCACCACATAATCCGTTTTCCCAGCGGGGTGCCGCCGATAATTACCAGTGTTGTATCTTCTTTTGCGACCAGTTCAATGCCCGGAGTCTCATCCAGAACGGCCATGGTATGTTGCGGAATCAGGCTCTCTTTAGCAGAGACTCCTCCCGTAACGACGTAAACGGCCCGTTCCTCGATATGTTCCGGTACGATGATGCTTTGTCCCGCTTTTAATTGCGCTTCGACATAGAGGGTCGACGAAAAGGTTTTGACTGCTGATTTAACTCCGTAGGCTTCGCCGATCATGACCCGTATCGACCTGCTGCTCTCCTCAATCAAGGGCAGATCTTCAGAGCCGTAGTGAGAAAAATCTGGCTCGGTCTGCTCCTCTTCTTCCGGGAGTGCCAGCCACAGCTGCAACGCGTGCAGGGTGTGCCCCTGTTTGCGGAGGCCGGGGGGCGTCCGCTCCGAGTGGGCAATGCCTTTGCCGGCGGTCATCCAGTTGATTTCACTTGGGCGTATGTGCTGGACCTTACCCAGGCTGTCTCGATGCAGAACCTCACCTGCGAAGACATAGGTGACCGTGGCCAGGCCTATGTGCGGATGGGGGCGGACATCAATGCCTGTGCCGGGCGCGAAGAGGGCGGGGCCGAGGTGGTCAAAAAAGATAAAGGGCCCCACGGAACGTTGCTCTCTGGAGGGCAAAAGCCTGCGGACGCTAAAACCTCCAAGGTCTTTGTCTTTCGGTTCAAGTCTGTTTCTTACAGCGGAACAAGAGTTCCCGGAGCTTTTTTTACAGTCGACATTTTCGCCAAGTAAAGTACTCATGCTCAGGCCTTTTTCTCCTCCACGAACTATATCGTAAAAAGCGGACAAGAAAAGAAGATCCTTTTGCTGCGGGGCTGGAGAAAAAGGTTTGTGTCAGAAAATAGGATCGGCGTAGGCTTTTGGCCGGTAGCTGAGGCTGTTCTCTACCCTGACCAGATGTACGGCGCAGGAGATGCATGGATCATAAGCACGTACGATGCGCTCCGCGACCTTGCACAGGCGCTCATGATCCTTTTCATTGGCGAGGTCTGCCATGATCTGGGCTGCCATCACGCGCTGGTTGATTGCGGTTGGCGTGACAATATCTGCCGCCACGACCATGCCCCATTCATCCACAACGTAGTGATGAATCAACAGGCCACGCGGTGCTTCGGTTGCCGCTGTTCCGACACCTCCGTTGGCCTGCTTCAGAGTTGCTCGCAAGGGCTCAGAACGATCTGCCTGGCGCAGGGTTTCGAGCAGTTGGCCGAGCCGTTGTAATGTCCAGCCGATTTCACTGGCCTGGGCAAAGTTATTGCCATGGATGCCGAATGTCCCTGCGGGCATATCGAAGCGCAGCTTCCTGTCCGCGGCCAGGCTGGCGCGCGCCAGGGCCCCGGTTAAAAAAGGCCCTGCCCTCCCATTTGAATCCTTGGCATGCGAATCTGCTCTGGAACGCTCCCCGAGTAGCTGCGCATAATCTGAAGAGTCGGCCTGCTCCTTGCCATAGCAGAGAGACTCGCCGTTCAAGGCAAACGCCTCCTGCAATCCGGTCGCCAGCGCAGTCCCTGTAACCGGACATGCTTCCGGGTAGTTGTCCAGCTGTAAAAACTGGTGGCACAGGTCAGGCCAGCAAGCTTGCCAGTGGCGAAGTTCTTCGGAGAGACTGTCGATCAGCTGTTTGTCCGGATTGTAGGCAACCCCACCGAAAACCGGATTGACCGGATGAACCACCCGCCCTCCGGCGATTTCCTGGATACGGTTGCCAAAAGCTTTCAACCTGATCCCGGCTTCTGCCAGGGGATCTTTTCGCTGCAGCAGGACCAGAAGATCCGGCGTGCCGCACAGGTCAGGCAAGATCAGGCAGAACAGGTGCAGGGCGTGGCTCTGCAGATGACCGCCGAGCAGCAAGAGTTCTCGGAGCGCCGCGGCAACGGTTGGAATCCTGATGTCCATGAGCTTTTCGAGGGCCTGCAGGGAGGTCAACTTGTGTGCCGCTGAGCAGATGGCGCAGATACGGCAGACCAGGTCGGGCACCTCGTCGTAGCGTCGCCCTACCACCAGCGATTCAAATAGGCGCGGCGACTCGAGCAGGCGCACCTTGACGTCATCCAGGCGCCCCTCCTTGAGCAGGAGCTCAACCCGTCCATGACCTTCGACGCGTGTTAAGGGATCAACAACCAGCCTGGTCATAGGGTTTCTCCAAAACGATCCAGTCTATGGCGGATCTCCTGATCGGTCAGCCCCGCTGTCAGGAACAGCCGGCATAACTCATCGCGGTTGGCCTCGGCGACGACACCGCGGCATCCTTCGCAAGGCACCCCCAGGTTCGGGCACTTGGCGTTGCAGCCGGCGAGGGTGACCGGGCCAAGGCAGGGCGCACGGTCTCTCTCCAGCAGACACGGGTTTTCGTTGATGCGGCACTCCATGCAGACCGGCATGACCTGGTGGCCGGGCCAGCCGCCATGCAAGAGAGTGCCGAGGCTGTTGAGGAGCTCGCTCTTTTCCGGTGGACAACCTGGGATCTGGGCGTCCACTTTCACAAAATGGTCAACGGCCTGCGGGGGAAAAGTGTCCCACTCGTCAGCTTGCCCGGCGTAGACCCTTGTCATGACTTGACGGCGTTCGCCCCTGACCAGGCTGTTGACGCCTGCGGTCAAGGCGCAAGCTCCGACGGCGACCAGGAGATGCACCTTGCGCCGGAAGGCCAGCAGCCTTTCGAGTTCAGAGGGAGTCGTGATCGAGCCCTCCACCAGACCGATGTCGATCTCTGCTTTCCAAGGTCGAGGATGCCAGTGGGAAATCGCGGATTCTAACAATCCGGGCAAGCTCAGTCAGGCAAGACTCACAGTTGAGCAACATGAGCTGACAGCCACTGCAGGAGGTAAAGCGGATCCAGGCCAGGTTGATGGGCGGCTTCAGTTTCATATCGCCTCCGTCATCTTGCGAAGCTGCTCCAGGCTGAAAACCGGACCGTCCCTGCAGATGTAACGGCC
>SBFN01000206.1 GCA_006226895.1 Deltaproteobacteria bacterium
GCCTATCGGCTTTGTCCTCATGCCGTATTTGTCAGGCCGCGTTTCGAGGCTTACCGTAACGTCTCCATGCAGATCCGTGAACTGTTTCATGAGTACACCGATCTGGTCGAGCCCCTTTCCCTCGATGAAGCCTTCCTCGATGTCACCGAGAATAAGCCGGGGATTGAGTATGCTTCTCAGGTAGCGCGCGAAATCCTGTCCGAGATCCGCAATCGAACGGAGTTGACGGCTTCGGCCGGCATCTCCTACAACAAGTTCCTCGCCAAGGTGGCCTCCGATGTCAACAAGCCGGCCGGATTGACCGTGGTGACTCCTGAACAGGCGGAAGCTTTTATTGCCGGGTTGCCGGTCCGGCGCTTTCACGGGGTCGGTCGGGTCACGGAAAAACGCATGCTGGCCCGCGGTATTGCTTCAGGGGCCGACCTTCGCCAGCGATCAGAGGAAGAGCTGCAGCGACTGTTCGGCAGCTCCGGGCCTTATTTCTATAATATTGCCCGCGGCATAGATAACCGTGAAGTGATGCCCAACCGTCTTCGTAAATCGATCGGCAAGGAAACCACCTTAGATGAGGATTGTGTCGACAAGGGCGAGATGATGATCATTCTTGATAAGGTGGCCAAGCAGGTTTCAGAGCTTCTAAATTCGCGCAAGACCAGTGGCTTGACCCTGACGCTGAAAGTTCGTTATGACGATTTTCAGAGTGTCACCCGTAGTCATACACAGACAGAACCGATTGACGATGCGGGGGTAATGCTTGATCTAGCCGATATCCTGTTGGGTAAAACCGAAGCCGGGCCGCGTCCGGTGCGCTTGCTTGGACTGACCGTGTCAAACCTGACTACGGATATTCTGCTCGATGAATCGGCTCAGATGGAGTTGCCGTTTCCGTGACGATTGAAACCTTTCAAGGCTTCATTGGGGGCTGGTGGAAAAGAGAGCTGTTCGGGGGCGGTGACTACATGGTGCGCGGTGGTTTGAAAAGCCCTTGCCAGAAACTAGCCCAACGACCATGAGACACTTGCAGCTGACGACTGTTCGCAGCATCAAGCATGTTGGCCAACAGGCAGCGGCGGGTTGTTTCCTTTTCCATGATTTTGTTGCTGTTGTAAAAACTCATGCGAACTCCAACGGGTTATCATTTATTCTCGAACTGTCCTTTATCTAACCATACTTCCGGGTGTTTGCAAGCCGTGGTAAGGGGCGTCGTTAAATGTTGAAGCTTTTTTATGTTTTGGTTGTTTGTTGAAAAAGACAAGTTGCAACATATATTTGTTGAACTTTTCTGTGTCGGATTGATTGTTCGAGTGGTGTCGAGTTTTTACAGGTTTTCGCCAAGGATGGCAGATAGTTAAGTGACCACAGGCAGAATGTTGATTTTTGACATTTTATCATTTTTTCTTTCATATACTTCTGGATTTGAAGCGGTATCATGTAATTGAAGGTTGATTTCCGGCTTCAAGTTGCATAAAGGAACCAGGTATGAGCTACGTTTATTTAAATGGAGAATTCGTCAAAAGCGGTGAGGCGGTGGTCTCTGTTTTTGATCAGGGGCTTTTGTATGGTGACGGCATCTACGAAAGCTTTCGTTCCGTTGGCGATCACCTCTATCAATTCTCCAAACACTACCAGCGTCTTCTGCAATCTGCCGAAGCTCTTTGCTATCCAATGACTTTCTCGCAGGAAGCGTTGGAAAAGGTCCTGATGGCGTTGAAAGAGAAGAATGGTTTGAAGGATGCTTATTTTCGTATAACCATTACTCGCGGAAAAGGGCAGGTCGGCTTCCAGCGTGATATGGACAACGATTTAACCTGCCTGATCATTGCCCGGGAGTTCGAGCCTTTTGCTACCGCTCATTATGCAGAGGGGATTCAGCTTCGCCTGGCTGAAACGCGCCGTAACGCTCCTGAAGCGATCAATCCCAAGATTAAGTCGATCAGTAACCTCAACAGCCTGTTGGGCAAGCTCGAAGCCAAGGCTTGTGGCGCCTTTGAAGTGATCATGCTGAATAACAAGGAGCATATCTGCGAGGGCGCTTCGTCGAATATTTTCTGGGTCAAGGATCAGTGGGTGTTTACTCCGGATGCTTCAACCGGACTTTTGGAAGGGGTGACCCGTTC
Source organism: Deltaproteobacteria bacterium (assembly GCA_006226895.1). Classification (GTDB taxonomy): domain Bacteria; phylum Desulfobacterota; class Desulfuromonadia; order Desulfuromonadales; family BM103; genus M0040. The sequence continues at coordinate 2,118 of SBFN01000206.1, forward strand.
GACCATTATCAGGCTCTGTGAGGAGGAACTTAACTTAAGGGTCGTGACCGGAGAATTCAAAATGCAGGACTTGAAGTATGCGGATGAGGTTTTTATTACCTCAACCTCACTTGAGGTGATGCCTGTGGTTAAGGTGGATGATTTTATGATTAACCAGGGGTTGGTGGGGGCTACGGCTTGGCATTTGCGCGAGGCGTTGCATCGGGATATGGGGAAAGCTGTGTAGCGTTTGAGAGGTTGAAGAGTAGAGACTTCAACCGACTGCGTCCCTCCAATCCCCAATCTCCAGCCTCAACCCCTAACCATCTTCTTTAAATTCTTCTTCACCTCAGAAGCCACCATCGGCATCAACCGACCCTTCTCTTTTAAAATTCGGGTAAACATCAAGCCTTTGTTGAGGGGCGGGCGGGGGCGCTTGTCACGTTCGACGAGTTGCAAGGCTTTTTCCGGGCAGGAGTTGATGCAGGCCCCGCAGCCGAGGCAGACTTTTTCGTCCACGCGGGTTGTTTGTTCTGCTTTGATCGGTTCGATACAGGCGGTGTTACAGACCTTGATGCACTTGCCGCAGAGTGTGCAGGCTTCTTCGTTAACCTGGGCCAGAAAGGGGGTCTTGGCTACGCCGTCGGGGAATCCCGACTGAATCCCGGCCATTAGTTCGCAGCAGCATGAGCAACAGTTGCAGATAAAAGATGGCTGTTCGCGGATATTGTCGGTGATGTGAGTCAGATTGTGGCTTCGAGCCTTGTCCAGGATCGCAAGGAGTTCCTCGGTACTCTTCTCTTCCATGAAACCGCGCCGTACCAGGAACTGGGCCCCCTTGCCGAGGGCGATGCAAATTTCTTCCATCGGCGCATCCCTGACGCAGGTCTCGCCGAGGTGTTCTTTCTGATGGCGGCAGAAGCAGATTCCCGCTGCGCCGAACTCGGCTTGTTGGACGATTTCGCGAGCGTCTTCCCATCGGGTGACTTTTGAACTGAGCGGAACCTTGTCTTCGTAAACCAGGGCGCGGGTTAGTTGCGTGGCTGAACCGAAGAACTCCTCGGCCTGACCGGGTTGCACCTCGTGCAGGTATTCGCGCATCAATTTGGCCACTTCGGCCATCGGTATGTCGGTGCGCCTTTTCATAAAGGTGAACTCGAAGAAGCCGATCAGTCCGGGCATCAGCATCCAGTAGGTGGTGTCTTCGCACGGTGTGTCTACGACCAGACCTTTGTCTGCCATCTGTTCGAGCTTTGGTTGCAGCTCGTTCACATCAATCCTGGTGCGAGCGGCCAGCTCTTCACTGGTGGTTTCCGAAAGGGGGAAGCACGACGCGATGAAGGCTTCTTCTTCGCTGAAGAGCAGGGCGAGGATTTCGCGGAGTTTTTTGTTGTCGACCAGGCCGACCGGGTAGCGGTTGAGGCGGTCGATCAGTGGAACCAGATGTGATTTGCCAGATATCAGGTGACCCATTCAGAGGCCTCGTTTCGTTTATTTGGGGATAACGCAAAGCCATTCTAGCATAAGCCGGCAGGAATGAAACGGGCGCGTTTTGCCGATATTTGAATGGTTCAAGGCCTGTTCTCAAGGAAAAGTTGTAAAAAAGACGTTATCTCCTTCACAGCAAGCCACTGATATGTTAGTCAAGTGCAAACTTTTTCGGGACAAAACAGGAGGAAATATGTCTGAAGCTACAAGTGAAAAGACGGTTAAGGTTCATTATACGGGTTCCCTCGACGACGGATCGGTTTTTGATTCTTCGCGCGAGCGCGAGCCTTTCGAGTTCGTGGTCGGTACAGGTCAGGTTATTAATGGCTTTGATGAGGCCGTGGCCGATATGGCTGTTGGGGATGTAAAGACCGTGAAAATTCCTTCCGAAGAGGCTTATGGCCCATTCGTTGAGGAGCGTGTCTTTGAGGTTGGCCACGAGCAGTTCGCCGAGGGTGTTAAGCTCGAAGTTGGCATGCAGTTGCAGTCTGAGGGTGGTGAAGGTCAGCCGCCGATGGTTGCAACGGTAACCGAGGTAACGGATGAGAAAGTCGTTCTCGATGCTAACCATCCTCTGGCTGGTAAGGATCTGACCTTCGAGATCGAGTTGATGGAACTTGCTTAAATCGTTCCTGTTGAAAATTGTATAAGCGAAGGGCCGGATGATCAAATCATCCGGCCCTTTGTTTATTTAGCCTTTAAAGGACGTTTAACGCAGAGATGCAGAGGGAAGGTAATCTCCCAAGCTTAATAACCAGTCACTCGTCAACAGTCACTGATTTCTGCTCTTCCTTCGCTTTTCTCTCCTTGCGTTTACGCAGTTTAGCCTTCGTTCCAAAGAATAATCCGCAGAAGGTCAATGTCCAGACCGTGATGAGGAGAATAGTTTCAGACGTGGTTTGCATGGTGAGGCTCCTTTGCTGATTGGCCCCGAGCATAGTATGCTTTGCGTATGCGGGCTTTGACGTCTATCAAGTTTTCAATACTGTATAGTTATTCTACTCGATAGCGGGAGTTTACTGCCACCTTGCAAGAGATCTTAGCTTACATCGCTCTCTCCATGGGCGTGGCCTGGGCCAGCGGAATCAATCTCTACGCGGCGATTCTCGTCCTCGGCCTGCTCGGTCTTTCAGGCAATATGCCGCTGCCCGAAACGTTGCAGGTCCTCCAGAATCCAATTGTTATTGGTGTTGCCGGGTTCATGTATTGTGTCGAGTTCTTTGCCGACAAGATTCAAGGCGTTGATAGCGCCTGGGATACCCTGCATACGTTTATCCGAATTCCCGCCGGTGCTGTTCTGGCTGCAACCGCTGTTGGTGATGTTAATCCGGCCATTGCTGTGTCGGCTGCGCTGGTTGGTGGTGGTCTGACGGCGGGAACGCATTTGACCAAGGCCAGTACGCGTCTTCTGGTGAATACTTCACCGGAGCCTTTCAGTAATATTGGTGCGTCACTGGCAGAAGATACGGCTGTTGTCGGCGGTCTCTTGACAGC
>SBFN01000192.1 GCA_006226895.1 Deltaproteobacteria bacterium
CTACAGGGCAAACGCGGCAACACTCCCCGCAACCGATGCATTTGGCTGCAGTAAAGAGCTTTTGGACTTTTGGTGAGATGCTTTCCGGGTTATGACACCACTGACAATTCAGCGGACAGCCCTTGAAGAAGATTGTGGCCCGGATACCCGGGCCATCATTAATCGAGTAACGCTTGATGTCAAAAATCAGCGGTTGAGTCATATCAGAACGACTCATTTTCAGTACGCTCAACAACTTCCTGCTGCAGGTCTGCGTTCATATCATTGAAGTAATCACTGTAACCAGCCATGCGTACTAACAGGTCCTTATAATCCTCGGGAGCCTCCTGGGCTGCTTTCAGGGTTGCAGTATCAACGATATTGAACTGAATGTGGTGACCGCCCAAAGCAAAATAACTGCGCACCAACTGACCCAACCTTGCAACGTCCTCGTTCCGCTTGAGCAGGCTCGGCAAGAAGCGTTGATTAAGCAGAGTTCCACCAGACAAAGTGTGATCAAGCTTGGTCAACGAGCGAACAACAGCTGACGGGCCATGGGTATCCGCACCATGAGACGGCGAGGTGCCGTCAGAGATTGACTTGCCGGCCAAGCGCCCATTAGGAGTCGCCCCCATCACCTTGCCAAAATAGATATGGCAGGTCGTAGAGAGCATGTTGAGATGAAAGGCTTCACCCTTAACATTCGGCTTGCCATCAATCGCAGCAAACAGGTCAGCATAGATCTGCAGGGCGATATCATCCGCATAATCGTCATCATTGCCAAAGAAAGGCGTCTTGTTGAGAACTGTCTGTCGCACGAACTCTTCACCCTCGAAATTATTAGCAACGGCGTCAAGGAGACGCTCCATGCTGAATGTTTTCGCCTCAAACACATGTTTTTTTAGTACAGCGAGGCTGTCTGTCGTCGTACCAAGACCAGTGCACTGAATATAATTGGTATTATAGCGAGGTCCGGCATCATAATAATCCCGACCCTTGCTGATACAGTCCTCGATTACAACCGAGAGAAAAGGGGCCGGGGCATACTTGGCGAACATACGATCGATATAATTACTGACTCTGATCTTGGTATCGACAATAAAATTCAACTGCTTGTTAAATGCCTCGTAGAGATCTTCATAAGAGGTAAAGTCACGCGGATTACCCGTCTCAATCCCCGCCCGTTTACCGGTCACCGGGTCGATGCCGTCGTTCAAAGTGACCTCGAGGATCTTCGGCACGTTCAGGTAGCCGGTCAGAACGTAGGCCTCCTTGCCAAATGCGCCGACCTCGATACAGCCGCTGCAGCCGCCCTCCCGGGCGTCCTTGAGAGACTTGCCCTGACGCAGCAGCTCCTCCACGTAAATATCAGGGTTAAAGATTGACGGGTAGCCGTGCCCCTGACGAATCACCTTGCAGGCCGACTCAAGGAAACGATCCGGCGTCTTGCTGCTGACATGAACAGAATTGCCCGGCTGCAGAACATGTAACTCCTCGACCACTTCGAGCATAATATAGGAGACATCGCTGACGCCGTCCTTACCGTCACCAGTGATCCCGCCAATATTGATATTAGTGAAATCGTTATAGGTACCGCTCTCACGGGCCGTAATACCGACCTTGGGTGGTGCCGGGTGGTTGTTGACCTTGATCCAGAAGCAGCAGAGCAACTCCTTGGCCTGCTCGCGGGTCAAAGTACCAGCAGCAAGCTCAGCCTCATAAAAAGGAGCCAGATGCTGATCGAAGTGGCCGGGGTTCATGGCATCCCAGCCGTTGAGTTCGGTAATGGTGCCAAGGTGAACAAACCAGTACATCTGGATCGCTTCGTGAAACGTGCGTGGCGCATTGGCCGGAACCCAGCGGCAGATTTCGGCGATTTTTTGCAGCTCTGCAACACGTCCAGGGTCTCTCTCACCAGCAGCCAGTTCTTCGGCCAGATCGGCATGACGCTCGGCAAATACGATCACTGCATCACAGGAGACATCCATCGCCTTGAGCTCTTCGAACTTGTCGGTGGCTTCCGGGTCGCTGAGATAATCAAGGGCTTCGATTTCAGTCGCAATCTGACGTTTGTAATCGAGCATCCCCTTAACATAGATCTGACCATCAAGGGCCGTATGACCAGGGGCTCGCTGCTCCATGAACTCGGTAAAGAGCCCGGCCTCGTAAGCCGCCCGCCATTCCTCCGGGACATGGCTGAAGATCCGCTCGCGGATTGTCTTGCCCTGCCAATAAGGGATCACCTCACTGGCATAGATTTCAACGTCTTCATCGCTGATAGTGTAACGTTGCTGGTCGCGGGTATTGAGGACGTGAAAGTCTTCAACGCTGTGGCAGGTCAACTCGGGGAAAGTCGGCACCGCATTGGGCTTCGGGCCGCGCTCGGCAACGATCAATTCGCCATCGCCGATATAGAGAGTTTTCTTCTGGCAGTGGTCGAGAAAATTCAGGGCGCGCAGCATCGGGGTCGAGTGCTTGCCATAATTCTCTTTATAAAAAGCAGTCTCATGCAGGGCACGCTCAATAGAAAGACTCGGCTCTGTCTCAACACTCAACTTGCGCAAACGCTGGATTCGCTCATTCATTCCAGGGCCGATAACGTTCCTGCTTGGCGAATAAAAGTTCCCCTCGGCATCAGCATGACGCTGGGGAACAACCTTCAAGTCTCTCTCTTTTGACATCTTCTCTTCCCTTCAAACATCGCGACCCTAAGGGGTACACCACCAGGCAACAACATCAGATTCAATTTTACCCCGCACGACTTCCTGAACACAACAAAGGCCATACGCGTCCTCCACAAAGGCAACGGTAGAATCTTCTTACATACCTCAAGAGCAAGAAGAGTACCAACGGGAAGAAGCCATGGGACCGTTATAAAGCCTTATAATCATGAGCTATTTACCTACCTACAAACACAAGACAGGGACAGCAAGCCAGGCCCTTTATTCGTTTTCGTATTTTTTATTCATTGGCGCATACAGAAGGGACAAGAAGAACTCGCTAGTGACAGGTGGTGAGCCCGCTATTTATTCTTTACGGACTCCAACAAGTGCACATTGATAAGTCCAGAGGGGTAAATAACATAAACCAGACTCATTGTCTCACCATCCTTCCCGATACTCCGGCCATAAGGCAGTGCAACAGTGTACTTCCATTCCCTACCGTCATCATCACGCCAGCTTACAGATGCCTTACGAGCAAGGAGAGGGTGCTCCGAAAAACCTATATCCAAGGACTTATGCGGAAGAATAGCATTGACTGCCCCATATCTTTCCGTCGGTTCATGACGCACCTTTACATCGGTGATCCTACTGTTTGTGGCATTTTTGACATAAACTCTATCAAGCACGGTTTGCGAACGCCCACAAGCCGACAAAACCAAAGAGAGCAAAACACAGACAAAGAACGACAGCCAACTTTTCATATTTTTCTCATCCTAACAAGAAGCAACTACAAATTGGCCCAAACTTAAAGAAACAGACTAACAACCCAAACAAATGCTCTTAGGATTTAACGCAAAGGCGCGAAGGGGAAGAGAAAGCCCGTAAAGAAACTATCTGAGCGACGCCCTGCCCCGGTAGTTAAACGATGCCGGCCGCCATCCGGGGAGATACTCTTTCTTTATTTCATTGAGCTTAAAGCCACCTCGCTCAACCAGCTCAGGAATGTTGCGATTAAGGTGACAACCTCCACCAACAACCTTCCAGAGGGGATTAATAAAATTTTGCATTCTCCGAACACCCGGGTCTGGCGCGACACCATGTTCACAAAATATGAGTTCACCAGCGGGCTTGAGGACACGTGCCATTTGCTCAAGAGCCTGGTCGGTATCAAAAATTGTGCACAAAGTGTAAGTAACCAGAACGGTGTCAACGCTGTTGCTCTCCAGGGACAACTCCTCCCCGGCCGAACAAATGAATTCAACATCGAATTTAACAGAAGCTGCTCTTGCTTCTGCCATTCCGAGCATCTCCGACGAAGGGTCAAGGCCCCAGACTTTGCTGACCTTATCTGCATCATAGTAAGAAAGGTTTAAACCTGAGCCCAGCCCAACCTCCAGCACCCGGCCTCGCGCAAACGGCACAACCTTTCCTCGTTGACTCATAACTGACTGCATATTGCAGGCGCAGTGGACGAGCTTCGGAAGAACATGCTTGCTGTATAGGCCCATAACGACTCAGTTAACCACGCCGGAAGGTCAGGAACACCAGTTCACCCTCCCGACAAAATGCGGGCGCGACAAGAAAGGACCCAACGGCAGTCAACAGAGATTGCCTTGACGGGTGCAAAAATGCCTCGCAAGAGCTAACAATCAAAAGGCGACAGGAATCATGTTGCGTGAACAATTTATTTAACCTTTCGCACTCGCGCCATGAGAGCCGACTCCATACTTCTGCAGTTTTCTGGCGACCGTAGGCTGGCTCATACCAAGAGCTTCGGCAATGTCCTGCTGCTTTCGATAGCGCTTACTGGCTTCGGAAAGTACTCGCTTTTCAACACTCTCCAGAATTTGCGTCATTTTCATCCCGTCTGGCCAATTGCTTTCCACGAGACAACCCTCACCATTGCCCCCCATAATCACGTCCTGAGGCAGATCACCAACATCGAGCATCTCAGTTTCAGACATCACGACCAAACGCTCGCAGATATTCATCAATTCACGCACATTACCGGGATAATGGTAATGAACCAGAACCTCGAGAGCTGCAGCACTCAGTTTTCTTGAAACATTGGACCGTAAAGCAAAATGATCGATGTAGGAGCGAATCAGCGCAACCAGGCATTCCTTACGTTCACGCAGGGCCGGGACAAGCAAAGGTATAACACTCAAACGGTAGAACAGATCGGTGCGAAATTGGCCGGAAGCAACCAACTGATCAAGGTCACGATTGGTTGCGGCAAGCAGACGGACATCAACTTTCCGACTCTGAGTGCTTCCCAGGCGAGCAACCACACCATCCTCCATGAAACGCAGAAGCTTGACCTGCGAAGCCAGCGGCAGTTCGGCGACTTCATCGAGAAACAGGGTGCCACCATCAGCGAGCTCAAGATGGCCCGGCTTGCTGGAAGAGGCGCCGGTAAATGCCCCTTTTTCGTAGCCAAACAATTCGGCTTCGATAAGCGTTTCCGGGATGGCGCCACAATTGATTTTTATGATGGGTTTGTCGCAACGACGGGAGTTCTTGTGAATCAGGTCCGCGACCAGACCCTTACCAACCCCCGACTCACCGAGGATCAGAACCGTCGAGTCGACTTCACTGACTTTCAGCGCCTGCCTGAGTGCCTTGACCATACAAGGACTTTTGGCAATCACCGGCTGACGGGAGAGAAACTCTTCCTGTAGTTCTTGTACCTGGTGACGAAAATGATCACCGATCGCCTGCTGTTCTTCCAGTTGCCGTTGCAGACGATCCGCTTCAGTAATATCGCGTTCGCTAACCACCACTCGGATCAGTTCGCCGGCATCATCAAACACGGGAGTCGCCGTAGAAATAAGTTTTCGACCTAAACGATTTTCCTGCAGCAGGCTGACTACGCTGCGGGACTTGATGGCTTCAAGGGCTGCCGAAGGGAGAATAACCAACCCTTCTTCGGCAACGTCGAGATAGGAACGACCAACCAACTGTTCAGCAGTGGCATTGTTGATTCGTTGAGAAGCGGGGTTGACACGCAGGATAAGACCGGCACCATCGCAGACAAAGAGGCCATCCGAAGAGGAATCGATGATCGCATCATGTTCCCAGGTCAGTTCCTGGATACTCCTGTCCATGGCCTCTCCTTGAAATGGCTTGGCTTTAGTGCGACATCAGCACCGGGACAGTCATTGACTGCAGCAGATAACGGCCGACATCGCCAAGGACCTGGTTGCCACGACGGAACTGGGAAAAGGCGCCGAAGACCATCAGGTCGGTCCCCTCATCGGCACAGCGATTGAGCAACAAGTCGCCGATACTAAGCCCTGCGGTAACATGTTTTTCGGCAATCGCATTGACATCGTAGTGACGCAAATGATTGCAGATATCGGCGTTATGAGATTCGTAGGCCTCATCGCCTCCATAACCCTGGATAGATATGACGTGAACGGAATCGGCCGCACGCAACAACGGCATGGAATCGTGCATGGCTCGCGAAGATTCGGGGCCACCACGCCAGACCAGCATCACTCGCTTGCCTATTCTTTTGATGTCACTGGTGTACGGGACAACCAGTACAGGACGACCAGCCCCTAACACCGCTTTTTCCGGGAGGTCAACAGGAACTGACTGTTGCTTTGCGTCATGGTCAGACTGGCTGACGATCAGCATGTCGCGATAATGGGCGTAAAGATTGATCGACTGGACCAAATCAAGTTTGTTTCTGGAGGAGTCGGCACATATCCACTCCGATTCCAGCCCTGCCTGTTCGACCGCTTGCTGGAACTTCAGCTTGGCCTGATCCGCCAGCTTATAGGGTTGTTCAAAGTCGCTGACTCGATGAGGTGGTATTGTGTAGAGACCTGTCAGCTTGGCATTCTGCTGCTGAGCCAACTGGATTGCTGTGGCCAGTCTGGTTGAACAGGTTGAGCTTAAATCGATATACACCAGAAGGTCTTTTAAGTTCATTGATTGATCCTCCCGGGACACAGTGCTGTCTTGTCCCGCCAAGATTAATGCTTCTTACCCAGGTAAGCTTCCTGAACTTTCTCCGAAGCCAACAGTTCTTCCGAGGTGCCGGAGAGGGCAATTTTACCGACGTCAAGAACATAGCCACGATCTGCCAGCTTCAGCGCAGCCTTGGCATTCTGCTCAACCAGCAGCACCGTCACACCTTTCTTGGCAATCTCCTTGATTTGCTTGAAGATCGCCTTAACCAGGATCGGAGCGATACCAAGAGAAGGTTCGTCGAGCAGCAGCATCTCGGGATTACTCATCAAGGCCCGACCAATCGCCAACATCTGCTGTTCACCACCGGAGAGGGTTCCGGCCAGCTGTTTACGGCGTTCCTGCAGACGAGGGAAAAGCTCGTAGACCCAGGCGAGGGTTTCACGATCCATCTTGCTCTGGGAGAAGGCACCAAGCATCAGGTTCTCTTCAACAGTGAGAACGCCAAACACGCGACGACCTTCTGGAGAATGACTAATCCCCAACTTGACGATCTTGTGAGCAGGCAGCTTGGTCAACTCCTCACCCTTGAACTTGATCGAACCGGCCTTAGCTTTAAGTAGCTGGCTGATGGTGCGCATGGTCGTGGTTTTGCCGGCACCGTTGGCACCAAGGATGGTTACGATTTCTCCCTTGTGCACTTCGAGAGAGATGCCCTTGATGGCTGCAATGCTGCCATAGGAGACTTCAAGGTCTTTTATTTCAAACAAAACGTCATTATTCATCGTCGTCATCCTCACTTCCCAAGTAGGCCTCGATGACGGCCGGATTTTTCTGGATTTCTTCAGGGGTCCCCTCGGCGATCTTCTTGCCAAAGTTGATCACCGTCAGGTAGTCGGTAACCTCCATAACCATGTCCATATCGTGCTCGATCAGCAGCACGGTGACACCTTTGTCACGGATTTTGAAAATAGTTTCCAGAAGCTCCAGGGTCTCTTTATCATTGAGGCCCGCGGCGGGTTCATCGAGAATCAACAGGGTCGGCTCTACAGCCATCGCCCGGGCAATCTCGACCCGTCTCTGGATACCGTAGGGCAATGAACCCACAGGAGTCGCAGCAAACTCGCTCAGTTTGAAGAAGTCGAGTTGTTCTTCAACGTTCTTCCAGTTCTCCAGCTCATCCCGTTTCTTCCCAGGGGTAGGGATGATACCATGCCACCATTTCTGCGCGCTCTTGATGTGACGACCGCTCATGATATTTTCGGCGACCGACATCTGGCCAAACAAGCGGATGGTCTGAAAGGTACGAACAATACCGCGGTCAACAATCTGGTAGGGAGTCATGCCGCGGATCTCTTCACCTCGCCAGAGAACCGAACCCTCTTCCGATTTGTAGATGCCGGTAATACAGTTAAACACTGTGGTTTTTCCCGCACCGTTGGGCCCGATGATGCCGTAAATCTGGCCGCTTTCGACCTTGAAGCTCAAAGCATCGACGGCGGTCAATCCCCCGAAGCGCTTGGTGACGTCGGTCAATATGAGTTCATTATGCGCCATGGTTATTTTCCTTGATCAAGAACTTGGGGATTTTTCCGAAAGTTGCCGGCCAGATACCACGCGGGCGCATAATCATCGCCGCGATCATCGCGAAACCGAAAATGAAGTAACGCCAGGTAGCAAACTCGCGGAAAATTTCCGGCAGGACGAACATCACAAATACCCCGAGCAGGACTCCCGGCACTGAAGAGCCACCGACCAGAACGATACTGAAGAAGAGTACCGACTGGATAAACTCGAAGGCCTCAGGACTGACTGCCGAATACTGCACGGCAAATACGGTGCCGGCTAAGCCTGCAATTCCGGCACCGAGGCCGAAGGCGAAGATTTTATAAACGCGCGTGTTGATGCCTATACTCTCGGCCGCCAGCTGATCCTCACGCAGGTAATGCATAGCACGCCCAGGCTTGCTCCCGGCCAGGTTGTGCATAACCCAGAGGGTCAGCAACAGGACGATAAAAGCAAAATAATAGACCGAGATCTGGCTCATCAGATCATAGCCGAGGAAACTCAGTGAATCGAGGCCGAAGATACCGTTGGGGCCACCGGTCACACCGCCGAGATTGTTCTGCAGGACTTGAACAAAAACAATGTTGAAGCCGATAGTGACGACCAGCAGGTAGTCGCCGCGCAGGTGTACGATCGGACCAGCCAACAGGATACCGAACAGAGCCGGTATGATGATCGCCAACGGGATCGTAGCGATGATCGACCATCCATACTCGTTACTAAGGATTGCCGTGGTGTAAGCGCCCATACCGAAGAACAGCGCCTGCCCCATGTTAAACATACCGCTTTTACCGAGAATAATGTCCTGTGACAACGCCACCACGGAAAAGATCAGGAATGTTATCGCTACCGCCTGCCAACGATCGTCAAGCATGTGCGGAAGAACCGCCATAACGACGAAGAAGACCGGGTAAGCAAATTTCTGCAACTCTTTCATCAGACTTTCTCCGCAACCCGCTCACCGAGAATACCGGTCGGGCGGACAATCAAGATTAATATCAGCAGGATAAAGGTAAAGGCGTCAGCCCAAGTACTGGAGACATAACCGGCGATAAAGGCGTTGAACAGACCTAGCAACATCCCGCCAAGCATAGCACCGGGGATATTACCGATACCGCCGAGAATCGCTGCGATAAAGGCGTAGAGGCCGTATTGCCAACCCATATTAAAGGTAATGCCGCGATAGTAGAGACCGATAAACAGGCCACCGACAGCACCAAGCGAAGAACCGATAATAAAGATCAGTGCGATAACACTGTTGACGTTGATACCCATTAAGCGAGCTGCATCCTGGTCGATGGAGGAGGCGCGAATCGCTGCACCTATGCGGGTTTTTTCAACGAACAGGTAGAGAGCAACCATCAAAACCAGTGACAACACCAGGATGATCACCTGGATCATGCTAATCACTACACCGCCAAAATCCCAATAGACCTGTGGGACCAACTCAGGGAAGATGCGCATCCGTGGTCCCCAGATAAGCATGATACCGTTCTGGATAACCAGTGAGGCACCAAGCGCCGAGACCACTGCCGACAAACGCGGCGCCTCACGCAAGGGACGATAAGCAACCCGTTCGAGGATAATGCCGACAATTGCCATGGCAACCGCAGTCAACAGAAAGATAGCAACGACTGCGACCAGCGAGGTCGCCTGCCCCATCACCTGTGTATAAATTGTCAGGCCGACGAATGCCGAAGCCGCCACCATGTCACCATGAGCAAAGTTGATCAAGCGCATGACGCCGTAGACCATGGTATAGCCGAGCGCAACCAGAGCGAACATACTACCGATAGTCAGGCCGTTCGCTAACTGTTGTAAAAAAGTGTCCATAAACTTCTCCGGGTTTATTGTACGAGTTGCCTTGCAGAAGCCAGAGGAGGACTATGCCGTCCTCTGCTCGCGCCTGAAGGGCAATTTACTTTGTCTGCACTTAATTCCCTGAATGGGCAAAGATTAAGGGGCGGGGGAAAAACTCTCTCCCCCGCCCCTTCCTGAACAATCAGGCGTTCTTACTGAACGTACTCGTTGAAGTAGGTTCCATCAGCCTGAATTTTTTTGACGACGTAGGCACCGCCTTTGCGGTTGCCGTCTTTAGCGAAGGCAATCGGACCGGTGATTCCTTCCAGCGGCTCTGACATGTTGTGCAGGTAATCAGCGGCCTTCTTGGTGTCGAAGCTCTTGGTCTGCTCCATGGCGTGAATAATGGCACGCATGCCGTCGATATTCATCAGACCCCAGATGGAAGGTGGCATTTCGCCATACTTTTTCTGGTAGTCAGCAATGAAGGACTTGGCGATCGGAGTCGGCAGAGCAGCAGGCTCAGGAACGTTGACGATGAATGCGCCAGTAGCGGAGGAACCAGCCAGTTTGACAAAGTCAGGGTTGTCGTTGGCGTCACCACCGTAGAAATCAGCTTTGATACCGAGAGCAACCTGCTGTGCACGCAGCTGACCACCGTCGGAGTAGTAACCGGCGAAGAAGATCGCGTCAGGGTTCTTTGATTTAATGTTGGTCAGGACCGGAGTGAAGTTCTGAGAATCAGCTTTGATCTTGTCGCGGGAAATTACGTTGCCACCCATCTTCTTAATAGCGGCTTCGGTAGCGTTGGCCAGGCCGTCAGCATAAGTCGAGAAATCGGAGATAACGACGATGCGCTCGTATTTCTTGACGTCAACCAGGTACTTGGCAACAAACTCAGCTTCAGCGCTGTTCGGGAAGGAGTTACGCAGGAAAGTCCAGTAGCCATTCTCTGTCAGGCTGTCGGCTGTACCGTCTGATGTTTGCAGAACGCCAGCTTTGAAGTAGGTCTTCTGAGCGGCTTCAGCGCAGGTTGAGGTGTAGGAGCCGATAACCATCTTAGCACCTTTGTTAACCAGGTCTTTGGCGCAGATTGCGGCGGCCATTGCGGTCCCTTGATCGTCGCAGACGAGAACTTCGATCTGCTTGCCCATAACGCCGCCATCGGCGTTGACCTGCTCAGCGAGCAAACGTACGCCGTTCTCAATGCCTTGACCTTCGTTCGCGTAGCTACCTGTAATTGGCGCCTGAACACCAACTTTGAGCGTGTCTGCTGCGAACGCGGTGCCGGTTGCAAGGAACACGGCGAGGAATGTTGCCAGATACTTTTTCATGTCTCTTCTCCTTAAAATGGGTTGGAACGTTTGGTGAGTCGACAGGATGTCGAAAACCCACTGATTAAACTGCATTCAAAAAAACTGCCTATAACTATACCATCTTGAATAAAGCTTAAAAGACGAGCCTGAAAAAAACAGATGAAAAACCTAGAGCAAGGCTGATGCCAAACTCCGTTTTATTTTGCAGCCAAAGACAACTCAAGGCACGTAAAAATTTCAAAAGCCGTACAATTCCCCAGAAAAGTGGATGTAATTACGATATCTTAGCAAATCAATAAAACATGTTCACGTGTAAAAGGAAATCAACAATCGAGAACACAAGACGCCGTTAAAAGAAAGTTGGCGGCCGCAGAAGGCTTTTAAAGAAGAGAAGCCTGACAGATCCATGCAAATACGCATAAACGTGAACAAGGCTGCAATCATATCAGCAGAGAGAAGTTCTTTTACATTTCAGAACACTGCATGAGGATAGAGACGGTGTGTCACAGAAGACCATAACGTTTTAGCTTGCGTGCGATTGTCGACTGGTTCACGCCGAGAACCTCAGCGATCCTGGCCTGGCTCCTATAGCGCTCACGCGCTTTCGTGAGGAGGTTTCGTTCAACCGTCTCCAGTGCCTCCTGTAAAGTCACGGTTTCCGGCCAATCCAGCTCTTCCGGCAGGCGAGCCTTGACGCTACCTGCCACCTGTGTCGGCAAGTCAACCAGGTCAATCACCTCGGTTTCCGACATAACAACCAGTCGCTCACAGATATTCATCAACTCGCGCACATTGCCAGGAAATGAGTAGTTGCACAAAACATCTATAGCTGCACGCGAGAGACGCCTGGACTCGTTGTTAAGATGAGAGAAGTGATCAACATAGTGCCTGATCAAAGGGACCAGACAGTCCTTGCGCTCACGTACCGCAGGCACATGTATGGGAATAACATTGAGACGGTAATAAAGATCGAGCCTGAAAGTGCCCTTTTCAACCATATCATCCAGGTCTCGGTGAGTTGCCGCGAGTACGCGCACATCAAGCGTACGCCCTTCGGTCCCTCCCAGTCGTGTGATCCTTCCGTCTTCCAGGAAGCGTAGCAGCTTCACCTGGGCCGACAAGGGCAATTCAGCAACTTCATCAAGGAAGAGGATGCCTTCATTGGCCAGCTCAAAGTGGCCAGGCTTGCCGCCCGCATTGGCTCCTGTAAATGCACCTTTTTCATAACCAAACAGCTCCGCCTCTACCAGCGACTCGGGTATCGCACCACAATTGATCTTGATCAACGGCCGATCGGCGCGTCGGGAATTGTGATGGACCATATCGGCGATTACACCTTTACCAACACCTGATTCTCCGAGGATCAGAACCGAAGAATCAGCTTTAGCCACCCGCATTGCCTGGCGCAAGGCCTTGACCATGGTCGGGCTGCGGGCGATAATTTTCCTCTTCTCAAGCTCCGTCTGCTGCATTTCCAACATCTGGTGACGAAACTGATCCTTGATCGCCTCCTGATTCTCAAGTTCACGCTGCAAGGAATCGATCTCCGAGATGTCACGTTCACTAACCACAACCCTGATCAACTCCCCGGCTTGATCAAATACCGGAGTTCCTATGGAGATCAGCTTCCCGTTGTCGGGCATGTTCTGTAACAAGCTGACAGTCTCTTTTGTCTGACAAGCCTCCAGCGCCGCAGAGCGATCTATGAACCCCTCAGGAATCAGATCTCGCATATTCCTGCCGACCATCTCGGAAGCCGGGCGCTTATGGATGCGCTCCGAAGCAGGATTGACACGGATGACGTTCGCATCACCATCACACACGAACAGTCCATCAGAAGAAGAGTCAATGATCGCCTGAAGTTCAAGAGTCAAGGCCTCGAAGTTAAGCATACGGCGATCACCATCGGGTGTCGTGGGAGCCGGCGGCAGAAGACAAAGAGTCAGCGGTCCGGAAGGAGACTCCACCGAACTGAGCAGAGCCAGGTAGGGAGCACTCGTGCCACGGAGAATTGTTAGAGGAGGATGAACGGTTGCACTACGGCTGAAATTCCCTACCGCTTCGGCCAACTTGGGCAGAGGCTCGGCCAGCAGCATTCCTGCCAGAGCTTCTGCCACAGGATTACTGAAGACAATACGCATCTCCCTATCGCATACCAACAAAGGAACGGAAAGAGCTTCTATAAAGGCGGGAGCAAGCGACTGCAAATCAACAGACAAGTCATGACTGGGCATAAAACCTCCTTAACTAAAAAACCTACTTTATGCGTAAACGCATCGACTATGCAACAGGGAATTATTTATTCACAAGACAATGCCTGACAAGAAAAAAAAAGCAAACAAACCCGGACACAAACGAATAAAACCCCACAAAAGATACTCTTGGTACAGTCCTTTTGGTTGAGGAACAGAGTTTTTCTATGCGCAAAGGACTCCGTCATAGCTTCTTCACGCACAAATCAAAGGCACCAAGGAAGACAACGATAACAAACTGGCCGTCTGCGATCGCATGTTGCAGAGAATCCGTCAAACAGTAACTTATGAGCTGGGACACACAGTCGATAACCTCAAGTGTTTACGCGCATCTTTTCGCCTTTTTCCAAGACACGCACAGCTGGGCCGCAAACCGCTGTTCAAAAAGACGATTCTCGCACACCTGCCGGAGAAATATCTGCTTGCTATTCTGGGCAGTAAGATTGCCTTATCCATGGTCTATCGGGAAAATTGCGAAACCGAC
>SBFN01000244.1 GCA_006226895.1 Deltaproteobacteria bacterium
CTTGGCTTGTCACTTGTTCAGCGGATCTGCCAACGTGAAGGCTGGGATATTTCGATAAGCGACAATCAACCGACCGGTTCCTGCTTCACTGTTTCTCTCAAAAAATAACTCTTCACGTTTTTTTCACATTTTTTCAACAATCCCGTCACACCCACTCCTCTAAAGTACGAATCAACGCTGCAATTCTCAGAGCCCTTGAACAGGCGCCTTAACTGTTCAAGCGGCACTACCACTCTGAGAACGCATATGAAACAACCTCCTAACCTCCTGATAGGTTGCCTCCGGGGCTTTGATTGTAGACAAGGCCCCCCTTTTTTTGTCTGTCACCTCTCACAACAACTCTGTCTCATTTTGTCTCGGCAACCTCCTTCGATTGATAACGACCCCAAGCGTCTCAGTAAAACTTTCATCGCCCTCAGCAGCAAGACAATTGCTCGAGAATCCAAGCTGGACTAATATTCACAGCATGATTTCTCTAATTATCAATGCTGACGACCTTGGCTGCAACGCATTGCGCGACCGTGGCATCCTGGAAGCGTATCAGCAAGGAATCGTGACTAGCGCCTCGATACTGGCCAATGGTTCATCTTTCAACCTGGCCATAGAACAGGTCAAGGCCTCGAAGCTTCCGGTTGGAGCCCACCTGAACCTCTCAGACGGGAGAGCTCTAACCGGACCGATCAAGGGACTCACAGATAGTTCCGGCAACTTGCCGGGAAAAAAGCAGCTGCGGCGGCATCTGACTGCCAACAGTTTTGCCCCTGACGAGGTCCGCAAAGAGCTCGAGGCCCAGATTCAGTGCATTCTTCAAGCAGGGGTCCAACCAGACCACCTCGATGGTCACCAGCACTGCCAGCTGTTTCCCTACCTGACAACAATGGTCACAGAGCTCGCTCGCGAATACGGTATCCCCGCCATGCGCTCAGCCCTGCCGGCAGACATCAGCCTTAAAGACCCGGGCGATCCCCTGAGCAAGGAGTTGCTCCTCTACCGTCAACTTGGTCACAGAGCCAATGAGAGCATCATAACTGCGGGCCTAATGACACCGGACGGCCTCATGGGCATGCCTTTGCTCAACCGACTCGACACGACCAACCTCTGCAATTTTCTGAAAAATGTCCCGGAAGGATTCTGGGAACTCATGGTTCACCCTGGCTACAGCTGTAACACGGGCCATCCTTTTGATGGCCCTCAACGCGAGGTTGAGCTCCTGGCGCTTCTCTCTCCAGAAGCGAAACAGATCATCGCCCGCCGCAATATCAGCCTGTGCCATTTTGGAGATTTATCATGCGCATCCTGATCGTTGTACCAGAACAGGATCGTATCAGCGGCAACTGGGTGACCGCCACGCGTTTTCAACAAGGGCTGAGCACTCACGGCCAGCAGGTTATAATCGAGGAGACCGGCCTGCAACCGGAACCGCGCTTTCTGGAACGCATTCAGGCTTTTGCCCCCGACGTCGCCATCCTGCTACACGCCTACCGCTCCGGGAAACCCTGGCTGCAAGCAACAGCCGGACGCAGGCTCCCAACGGTCGTCTTACTCACCGGCACAGACATTAACCACGGCCTTGAGAACCCGCAGCAGCAAGACGTCATCAGCAGAATTCTGCGTCAAGCGGAACTCGTCCTGCTACAGAACCCGTTACTTGCAAAAGCCTTCTCTTCAAGCCACCCGGAGCTCAGCGTCAACCTGAGAGAGCTGCCACCAGGGATCAGATTGGGCAAGGAGGAATATCACCTGCGCGACAAGCACCAACTCACTAAAGATGCGACCCTTTTCCTTTGCCCGGCGGGACTACGTTCTGTGAAAGGGCTTTTGCAACTCCTTGAACTGTTTGATCAGGTCATCACGCACCGTTCAGACGTCCTGCTTGTCTTCTGCGGGCCCGTAATCGAAGAGGAGTACAGCCAACGTTTCCTGTCAGCCCTTGAGGCACGCCCTTGGGCTCACTACCTTGGGACCATTCCCAGCGAAGCGATGGCAAACGCCATGCAAGAGGCCGATGTTGTTGTCAACAACTCTCAAACCGAAGGTCTTGCAAATAGCCTCTTGGAGGCCGCGACACTTGGAATTCCGATCCTGGCACACAAGATTCCCGGCAATATCGCGATCGTAGAACACGAAATTAACGGGCTGCTCTATACCAGCCAGGAGGAATTCGTTACTTACAGCAGACAGCTGCTCACCAGAGCAAGGCGTCAACAGTTATCCTCGCCAGAGCCAGGTCGTTACGATCCGGACAATGAGGCCTTGGTCCTTCTGAGGTTCCTTCAACAAGCAGTGCAGAGTGGAAAGCAGCAGGTATCAGCAGGCTAAAGAGAGGCCTTTTATGACAAAGGCAGGAGACAAAAACGACATCTCTAGTTGAACCCGCCCCGCCTATATCGCATACTATTGACACGAGCTACCGAATTTTCAATTTCGAAGGAGATCCTTTTGCGGAAACATTTCGGCGAAAACCTATCCCCCGCAGTCAAATACTGGATCTTTTTGATCGGCATCGTCACTGTTATCTTCACCGTGATCTTCGGCAGCATTTTGGCTTCTTACTTAAATCTAACGCCGGACGAACAAGCCGTTGCTGAAAGCCTTTTTGACAAACTGCTCCCCTTCCCCTTTGTCGGCTCGATAGTCCTGGTTGCCTTCATCTGCACCATGGTCAGCCTGCTCTTTCGCTACTATGTCATACCGGTGCTACGCATGGCCGAACAGACCCGCCTGATCACTGCCGCCAACCCCGACTTCCGCATCTCCGTGGAAGGCGCCCGGGAAATGGTCATGCTGGCTA
Source organism: Deltaproteobacteria bacterium (assembly GCA_006226895.1). GTDB lineage: Bacteria > Desulfobacterota > Desulfuromonadia > Desulfuromonadales > BM103 > M0040. The sequence goes on from SBFN01000244.1 coordinate 2,792, forward strand.
ATATCATCAACGAATCGGCTGACGCCTTCCAAAAACTACAGAACGAGGTTGACAGCAAGATCAGTCATTCCAATCGGGCACTCAAACGAGAACGCAATCGTCTTGCAGCCCTGATGTCAGAGTTGCCTTACGGTGTCGTTGTCTGCAACAGGGACGGCAAGATTCTGCTTTACAACCGCCGGGCGCAGGAGATGCTTCAAGAACCCGGGAGCTCTCACCAAGGGGGGGCCATCGGCCTCGGCAGGTCGATCTTCAGTAGTCTTGAACGTGATCCTCTGGTCCATGCCCTGGAAGTCATGAACCACGCTTTTGCCTTAGACCAGGTGAAACCTGCGCACGGCCTTATGACCAAGCTCTGCGGAAACCGTTTCATTCGCGTCAACATGGCACCGGTGATCGATGATGGCGAATCAGGTCATCAACTCTCAGGGTTCGTGCTCTCCCTGGAGGACATCACCGGCGAAATCGATGCTGACAGTGACCGTGACCTGCTTCTACAAGGGATGGTCGATGCCGTACAGAACTCTCTCGGCAAGTTGCACAAAGGGATCAACAGCATCTGCGAGATGCCTGGAACAGGAGAGGACGCCTGTAATCGCCACCGGGAGGCGATCTCCCGGGTAACCAAAGACCTGGAAGAACACCTGGCTCTGGCCAGAAAACTATACGGTGAGCACCACCTGGCTTATGGCAATCGTGAAAATGTGATTGCAGACACCCTGCTGAAATTGATCGCAAAAAACCTTTACGAACGTTTTACCATCCAAACTGAGACGCATGTCAACCAAACCCTCTGGATGAAGCTCGACAGTTACGCCATGGTTCAGACCTTTACCACTCTTGCGGGCCTCCTGAATGCTGAATATGCGGTGAGCACAATCAAGCTGCAAATCGATGAAGAGCAAGGCTCACTGGCCAGGCTTACGTTACAGTGGCAGGACCAGACAGTGCCCAGTCAAGTGATCCAAGACTGGCAGACAGCACCACTCTTCATGGACAACGACGGCTCCGCGGATTCTCCGCAAACAGTCATCTCCGCAAATGAAGGAGAGATCGCCATTATCAGGAGTGACGCGACCTTCTGCACCGGCATTAAGGTGACGCTACCCACCACGCTGGCCGAGGAAACTGCCAACCTGCAATCTTCAGTGTCGCCCCGACCGGTCTCATACGAGTTTGACCTCTTTCACCAACCAGGCCAGGAGGCTCTCGGCAAGATCTCTTTGCGCAAGCTTGCATTCGTCGCATTTGACACCGAGACAACCGGGCTGAACCCTTCGATGGGTGATGAAATCATCCAGATTGGAGCCGTGCGTATTGTCAACGGTCGGTTGCTTCACGATGAATGTATCGACCAGTTGGTTAATCCGCAACGACCGGTGCCCAAATCTTCAGTCGAGATCCACGGCATCGACCCGGACCTGTTGTCGGCACAGCCGGTCATCAAAGAGGTTCTCCCCGACTTCCACGCCTTTGCCATAGACTCGGTCCTGGTCGCACACAACGCTGCCTTTGACATGCGCTTTCTACAACTCAAGGAAGAGGCCATCGGCCTGCATTTCGACAACCCCGTTCTCGACACCCTGCTTCTGTCATCGATCGTTCATCCGAACCAGGAAGGACATTCCCTGGATGCTATAGCCGAACGTTTTAACCTCACCATTGTTGGTCGTCACACAGCACTTGGCGATGCCCTGGTCACCGCAGAAATTCTTCTTAAGCTCATCCCACTGTTGAAAGCCCAGGGGATTCATACCCTCGAAGACGCACTGACCGCCTCCAGCCAATCACCCTTTGCCAAAATCAAGTATTGAGTCCTAAATTATTCTGGCAGCCAGCAGCAGTAATAAAATGTAAGAAGAGGCTTGACAAACAGGTTCTGGGCTGGTGTACTTAAACGTCTGGTTTTACAGGGCAAATGATATTATTTACCGTAGATGTTCCACATCCCGTGGCACATGACATTTGTTGTTCATTTTTACCCGTGGAGGAGACAGATGAAAAAACTCAAAGTACTTATCTTGTTGTCCCTGGTCGCGCTGCTTGCGACCCCCGCTTTGGCAGCCGACACCATCAAAATCGGCTTCAACATCCCGATGACCGGGGACATCCCTGAAGTCGGGGAAGGCTCCAAAAACGCCGCAGAAATGTACCTTGCCGATATCAATGGCGCCGGTGGCCTTGAGGTCGGTGGCAAGAAGTACATGCTTGAGTTCATCTACATGGACAACGAGGCCAAGGCCGACTCGGCGGTAAAAAACGCTGCCCTCAAACTGATCGAACAGGAAGAGGTCGTGGCGATTATCGGCCCCAATTCCTCGAAGCAGGCAGTTCCTGGCGGTGGTACAGCTAACGAAAACCGCGTACCGATGATCAGTCCCTGGTCGACCAATCCTAATACCACACTGGACCGTCCCTGGGTTTTCCGTGCTGCCTTCCTCGACCCCTTCCAGGGGCCAGTAATCGCCGACTTTGCAGCCAAAAAATTCGGTGCCAAGACCGCAGCTGTACTCTTCGACGTCGCTAACGATTATTCTGTCGGTCTGGCAGAAGTTTTTAAAGCTGCTTGGGAAGCAAAGGGGCTCGGCCCGGTCGTTGCCTACGAGTCGAATGGCACGAAGGACCAGGATTTCTCCGCTCAGCTGACAACCATCATTGCCGCCAAACCAGACTTTATCTTTGTGCCGGAAAACTACAACCAGGTCGCCCTGATCATCCCGCAGGCGCGTGATCTCGGTTACAAGGGCCCGTTTATGGGTTCCGACTCCTGGGGTACCCCGGACCTAGTCAAGCTCTGTGGCGAACAGTGCAACGGTCAGTACTTCTCAACCCATTACGCTGCAGCCGGTGCCACGGGTGCGACCAAGGTTTTTATCGACCGCTACATGGAAAAGTTTGGTTCCGAACCGGCTGACTACGCTGCCCTGACCTGGGATTCCATTGGTCTGATGCTAGAAGGGATCAAGAACGCCGGCATGGTCGACTCCAACCCGCGCAAGATGCGCAAAGCCATCCGTGACGGTCTGGCCGCCATCAAGTCTTTTGACGGCGTCACCGGCTCGTCCAAGTTTAATGAGCAGGGCGACCCGATCAAGTGCGCTGTCGTGGTTAAAGTCTCCGAAGAAGGAACCTTTGTTTTTGAAGAGTCTGTCTGCCCATAACAAGCAAAACACATTAAGCAGGAAGAAGGGCGGGGGTCCACGGACCCCCGCCCTTTTTTGTCCAATCCAGAGTTGGTAATCAAAGACCAGAAAATCAACGATTGATGCATTCACAAAAAAAGATTAGAGTAGAGCGCCGAATAAAAATAACTGCAAAGCTAGCAGCCTGTCGGACAGGCTGCTAACGGGCCTTGCAACACTCACAATAATTATTTCAAGGAAGTCGTGTCTAGTGGATTTCATTATTCAAAATGTTTTGAACGCCCTGCAGTGGGGGAGCTTTTACGCTCTCATTGCTCTAGGCTACACCCTGGTTTACGGGGTGCTGCGCTTGATCAACTTCGCCCATGGCGATATCTTCATGGTCGGGGCCTACATCTCCTTTTTCTTGGCCAGCTTCCTGATCGGCCCTATCGTCGGACTATCCCCGGCGATGGCCTTCATCATCATTGTGCCCCTGACCATGGTTCTGACCTCGCTCGTCGGCGTGACCCTGGAGCGGATCGCCTACCGGCCCCTGCGGCGCAAAGGCGCACACCGGCTCTACGTGGTCATCACTGCGCTGATGTGCGGTCTGGTCCTCGAGTACTCGAACCTGGCCTTGCTCGGCGCCAGCCGCTTGAAGTTCCCAGAGTTAATTGAAAAACAGATCTGGCACTTGGGCGGCGTCACCCTGACCAACCTCAAGGTCATGGTTATCGTGGCCGCCATTCTGGTCTTCCTGTTTCTGCAGTGGGTGGTAACCCGTACGCGGGTCGGAATGGCGATGCGGGCCATCTCTTATGATAAATTCGCAATCCCGCTGATGGGTATTCCCGTTGACCAGATCATCGTCGTCACCTTTGTTCTCGGCTCAGGGTTTGCCGGTCTGGCCGGGCTGCTGTTCGCCATGAGCTATCCGGTCCTGGAGCCGTTCATGGGGATGTTGATCGGCTGGAAGGCTTTTATTGCCGCAGTGGTTGGCGGCATCGGTGACATCAAGGGGGCGTTTGTCGGCGGCTTCCTGCTCGGCTTCATCGAGGTGGGCGTGGTCTCGGTCTTCCCCTCGACCTACCGAGACCTGTTCGCCTTCACCATACTGCTGCTGATTCTGTGGATGAAGCCCTCCGGGCTGTTCGGCATTCCTCAGTCGACCAAGATATAGGTTGGGAGATAAAGACATGAAAAAATACTCTCTCAACATACTGCTGGTCGTCTTCGCTATCGGGCTGCTATTCGCGGCCCACTTCCGCATCATCGACAGCTACATCCAGATTGTCTTCATGACCATCGGCATCAACATCATGATGTCCACCAGCTTGAATCTGGTCAACGGCAACATGGGCGAATTTACCTGTGGCCACGCCGCCTTCATGTGCGTGGGCGCCTATATCTCGTCGATCCTCTCAGTTTTCTGTTTCGGTACCAAGTTTGGCGATCCGTTGCTGCCCGCTGCCTCAGTGGTGATTGTTTTCCCCATCATCCTGCTGATTGGCGGGGCGGTGGCTGCCGTTTCCTCGCTGTTGGTCTCAATTCCATCCTTCAAGACCCGCGACGACTACCTGGCGATCATTTCCATTGCCGTCAACTACATGATCATCTCGGCCATAGAGAATATGGACTTCATTGGCGGGTCGCGCGGTTTTCAGGGCATGAAGGATACCACCTGGGCGATGATCGACATCTTCGATGGCCCATGGATGCTTTTCTGGGTCATCAACTTCACCGTCTTCACGGTCTGGGTCATCCGGCGCTTCATCTCCTCCACCTACGGCAAGGGCGTCAACGCCATCTGCCAGGACGAGGTGGCGGCCGAGATCATGAGCGTCAACACCAACAAGATCAAAATCATCAATTTTATGGTCGCTGCCGGCCTGGCGGGGTGCGCGGGCGGTCTTTACGCCCACATCATCGGCTACGTGAACCCGCAATCATTCAATATCCTCAAATCGACTGAGGCTCTGGTCATGGTTTATCTCGGCGGCATGGGCTCTCTGTCCGGCGCCATCATTTCCGCCATCATCTTCACCGGCCTGCTGGAAGTGCTCCGCTCCCAGGCCATCATCGATGGCCTGCTATCACCGATCACCTTTATGTTTCCCGACTGGGAACCCTCAGCAGGCGTCATCAAGTGGGTTATGATCCCGCTGCTACTGATCATTGTCATGCAGTTTCGCCCCGAAGGAATCATGGGCAACCGGGAATTGGGAGATGTCTTCCCCAAGTTGAAGAAATTTTACAGGTTTAAATAATGGCACAGACACTAGTACAGACAGATAATGCGCCGGTCCTCGAAATCAACGGACTGACGCAACGCTTCGGCGGCCTGACTGCGGTTGACAATTTTAATGTCAAATTGATGCCGGGGAAACTGACCGGGCTGATCGGCCCCAACGGTGCTGGCAAGACCACAGTCTTCAACCTGGCCAGCGGTTTCTACCAGCCGACCGAGGGTGAAATTCTGGTTGGAGGCAAATCGACAGCTGGCTTCAAACCACATAAAGTGACCGCCCTCGGCGTTGCCCGCACCTTCCAGAACATCCGCCTCTGGAACGATATGACGGTGCTCGACAACATCCGTGTCGCCCAGCACTACTGGCTCGGCTATGGCTTCTTCCACAGCGTGGTCCGTAGCAAACGATATAAGCAGCGCGAAGAAGAGATCGCCCGGGAAGCCCAAGAGTTGCTCGAGGTGTTCGATCTGCAGCGGTTTGCAGGCGAGTTCCCCAAAAACCTGCCTTATGGCACCCAGCGCAAGTTGGAGATCGCCCGCGCTTTGTCGACCCATCCGAAACTGCTACTGCTCGACGAGCCGGCAGCCGGCCTCAACTCAGCCGACGTTAAAGATCT
>SBFN01000199.1 GCA_006226895.1 Deltaproteobacteria bacterium
TTGCCCTCGGCGCGAGAGATCTTGATCTTACCCTGATCGAGGGTTGCGATTCCGGCGGAATCATAACCACGATATTCAAGCTTGCGCAGGCCGTCCAGAACGATGGGGGTTGCTTCCTGAGGACCGATATAACCAACAATGCCACACATAAAAACCTCGTTATGATGAATGTGAAGAGACGTCTATTTTTTCTGTTTCTGTAACTTCTGACGATTGCGAATCGCCCAACCGGCGACGTTTTTCTGCTCAGCCCGGGTAATCGCAAGGGCATCCTCGGGGACATCCTTGGTAATCGTCGATCCCGCGCCAATCAAGCTGCCGCGACCGATAGTGACCGGGGCAACAAACTGGGTGTCGCTACCAACGAAAACATCATCGCCGATGGTCGTCTGATGCTTGTTAACACCATCATAGTTGCAGGTAATCGTACCACAGCCGATATTGACATTTTTACCAAGGCTGGCATCGCCAATGTAGGTTAAGTGACTGGCCTGCGATTTCTCGCCAAACACGGCTTTCTTGGTTTCGACAAAGTTGCCGATCTTGTTATTGCCGTTCAGAACCGTGCCCGGACGCAGGTGCGCCATCGGCCCCACGGCACAGGCGTCGCCTAGCGAAGATTCACTGAGTACGGAACCGGGCTTTAAGTGAACCTGATCAGCAATGCTGCAATCGGTCACTACAACGCCAGGCTCGATTTCACAACCGCTGCCGATGGTTGTCTTGCCACGGAGATGCACATTGGGGTGAAGCAGGCTATCAGAGCCGATAACGACATCCGGCTCGATGTAGGTCGTCGCCGGATCAACCAGCGTCACACCAGCCCGTTGATGCCCCTCGTTGATCCTCTGCCGCATGAGGGCTCCGGCTTCGGCGAGCTGCACACGATCATTGATACCCATCGCTTCCGCGGCAGTGTCGATCAGCAGTGCCTCAATCCGCTCTCCGGCTTTGCGGGCCGCTGCGACGATATCGGTCAGATAATATTCCCCCTGGGCATTGCTGTTATCCAGACCCCGCAAGAATTCAAACGCTTCCGGTGCACGAAAGACATAGATGCCGGTGTTGATCTCATCAACCTGGCGCTCGCTCCTCGAGGCGTCCTTCTCCTCAACGATCCTTTCCACCCCGTTCTCGCCACGGATAATGCGTCCGTAACCGGTAGGGTCTTGCATTTGCGCTGTTAAGATAGTCACACTGGCAGCGGTTTTTTGATGATGCTGCAGAAGCTCCCGCAAGGTGGTCTCGCGCAACAGAGGCACATCGCCACAGAGCAGGAGGAGATCTCCTGTAAACCCTTTCAGAGAGTCTTCTGCGCAGAGTAAGGCGTGCCCGGTTCCCAACTGTTCTTCCTGCAAGGCAAACGTTACTGGCTCTTCGGCAAGAACCTGTCTCACCTGCTCAGCGCCATGACCGATCACCGGGACAATTGGTAAGGCACCAAGGGTGCCGGCCGTTTTAACCACGTGGCTCAGCATCGGCCGCCCGGCAACAGGATGAAGAACCTTGGGGAGTTGCGATTTCATACGGGTTCCCTGACCTGCAGCCAGGATTACAGCAGCGAGTTTTTTTGGCATCTGTTTCCTCCATTAGCAGAACAAGACATTATTTCGAAATGCCTCGTAAAGGTCAAGCTGAGACGAGATGAAATCGACAGTATTTCATAGAAAAATGCCGCTTGAGCAAGACTTAAGGTTTCTCTTTACCTTCCCGCACGGCCTCCAGTATATTGGTCGGGCATATTCTCTGGGAGGGAACATCGAGACAATGGGCAGCCGTGGTCAAATATCTGGACTTCTAAGTCAGCTGGAACATGACTTGAAGACCCTTGAAATTGCTTATGAGAAATACTTTCTTGGCACCGAAAAACGCTCTCCCGAACAGGCACGGCAGAAGTTCACTCTGCACATGCGCAAAATGATCACGCACTATATCCCGCAAACCGACCTGCGCTACAAGCTGCAAGGCATTGCCAGTCGATTCAACAGCTACTGCGGCTACTGGGACCGCATCCAGCGCCTGATTGACGAAGGCAGGTACGAACGTCACACTTCACGGATCAATCGCTCTGAAAGTGTTAAGCCGCCGACAGATAACGTTTCAGAAGAAAAGACCGTCAACCCCGTGGACAATCTCTACGAAGAGCTGGTGGCTGCCCACAAGGACTGTGAGCTTCGACCTCCCAACAGAGAGCAGGTTGCCAGTTTCCTGGCCAAGCAGAAAGAAGTCATCCAGGAACGTTTTGGTGAGCAGCAGGTCGACTTTGTAGTCGTCACAGACGCGGGCAAACCGAAGATCAAGGTACGCGCCAAGCGGTGAGTTAACATCATGAACGAACAACGCAGCAAAACAGCTATGGTTCTGGCCGGCGGCGGCATCATGGGCGCTGCGTACGAGATCGGCTGTCTGGCGGCCCTGGATCGTCTGTTCAGCTCAGGTTTTTCGACACGCCGCTTCGACACCTACATCGGCATCAGCGCCGGTTCTGTTATCGCCTCAATGGTCGCAAACCGCATTGATCCCGGCGGACTTTTCAGAACAATCGCCCGCAATGAAAGAACAGTCTTCAACTGGCGGCGACGTGATGTTTATCGCGTTGACTGGTGGGCAACAATTCATTCTCTGGCAGGCTTGCCATTCAATCTTCTGCGGGTCCTCAAGCACTACCGAAAAAATAACTGGCAAGTCCGCCTGGGTGATCTGCCACACCTCATCCACGAACAGTTTCCGGCGGGGCTCTTTTCCCTGGAACCGTTACAATCCTACCTTTGTAAAGCCTTTCACGATGAAGGCCTCTGCGACGACTTCAAAGAACTCTCCTGTGAGCTCTTCATCCCGGCTTACGATCTTGATTCCGGAGAGCGGATCATCTTCGGCAAGCCCGGGCATCAGGAATTACACATCTGTCAGGCCATCACAGCCTCCAGCGCTATCCCTTTCTTCTTTCAGCCACACCGGATTAACCAGCGCGCCTACCTTGATGGCTCGACAGGCAAAGTGACCCATATTGACATCGCCATCGAGAATGGCGCGAAACTGATCGTTCTGATCAATCCCCGGGTCCCTTTCTGCAACGACCAGAACACGACCTGCCTGCCCTCTCTCTCCTACGGAAAATGTTCACAGATTGATGAGCTTGGCGTACTCTTTACATGGGAACAGGCAAAACGAATCGAGGGCCGCGAGAAATTGATCATGGCTCTCGAGCACTATCGCCATAAACATCCCGATGTCGATATTCTGCTCTTCGAGCCTGTGGCCGATGACCCACTGCTCTTCTTCCAGGGGCCCATGTCGATCACAGCGCGCAACCAGGTGATGCAACGCGGTTACCAGTTGACCCTCGAAGGCCTTAAGAGCAACTACGGAGAGCTGGCCGGAACCTTTTCCAGGCACGGCATTCAGACAACAAGCAAGAATCTCGGACAGGCGCCCCCCTCCTGATTTTGATCATAGTTGGGCTGTGCGCTGGTTGACGAAGGCAAAGCTGGCCGGTAAAGTTAATTCACCGCGGGATACTTATGAAAATTGTATTTTGTACCCTCCACGTTCGCCGCTCCACACAGGCTATTTCACTGGCAGCCGGCTGTCTGTGTTCCGCCCTGCCTGAGTCCTTATCTCAATCCAGCGCGCTGATTGATGCCTTTCCTGACCAGACCGACCAGGAAATTCTCACTCTCATTTTAGAGCCGCAGCCGGACGTTGTCGCCTTCCCGGTTTATGTCTGGAATCGTTTGCGGCTCATCGAAATCGCTAAGGAACTTCATAAACAGGCGCCTCATATTCGCCTGATCGCCGGCGGTCCTGAAGCGACCGGCGATGCCGAGGGTTTGCTTGCGGCAGCGCCCTGGACAGCGCTCGTCCACGGTGAAGGGGAAACCGCATTTAAAGGGTTGATTAACGCCCTGACGGAAAACCTGCCTGCGCAGCCGTTGCCCGGTGTTAGCTGGGTGTCGCAAGGAGCCACTTTTTCCGGCCCGGAGTATTGTCCGCACGAACTCAGCAAAGCGCCCTCGCCATGGCTCACCGGCGTCCTCAAACCGGACGCCTCGGGTGGCGTTCTCTGGGAGGTTGCCCGGGGCTGTGCTTTCTCTTGCGATTACTGCTTCGAAGCACGCGGCCAAGCGGGAGTCCGCGGCATCGACCGAAAGCGCCTGGAAGAAGAGCTGACTCTCTTTGTCGCTGCCGGAGTCACCCAGGTCTGGGTTCTTGACTCAACCTTTAACCACCCTCCGGAGCGCGGCATCGCCCTGCTGGAACTCCTGATCGAAAAAGCACCACATATTCACTATCACCTGGAAGCCAAGGCAGACTTTATAGATCGCCGCAGCGTGGCCCTGATGAGCCAGCTGAACTGCTCCGTGCAGTTGGGCTTACAATCGATACATGAGCCGGTCTTAAAGGCGGTACATCGCCCCCTGGGCCTGGACACTCTGACCGAAAAAATCCGCCTGCTTGCTGCAGAAGGGATCATCTACGGTTTCGATCTTATCTATGGCCTGCCACAGGACAATTACGCAGGCTTCCGTGACAGCCTTGATGCCGTGCTCAGCTTTGCGCCAAACCACATTCACATTTTCCCCCTGTCGATATTGCCCGGAACCCGCCTGGCACAGCAGCGCGACCGCTACGGTATCGAAGCTCAGTCGGAGCCTCCCTATGAGTTGATTTCTTCAAGCAACTGGACAGTTGAGGAGATGGAGCTCTGTCGCCGTCTTTCTGCTGCCGTCGACCTCTTCTATAATTCCGGCCGAGCTGTCGCTTTCTTCCCGGCGATCATACACGCCCTGCAAATTCCGCCAAGTGAACTCTTCGAGGATTTTTTCAAGTGGGTTTTACAGCAAGAAGGCGTCGAATACCATAACCTGATGCGGACCGATCAGTGGGCCGCCGATGATGTATATCGCATGCTGCAGGGCTATCTCTGCAGTCAGCTGGAAAGAACCGGTCAAGCTCATCTGACCAGTATTTTTCTTGATCTGCTCTGCTATCATTT
>SBFN01000237.1 GCA_006226895.1 Deltaproteobacteria bacterium
CAATCTTAAGACATCTCCCAATACCTTGTCAACGTCCAATTATAACCCTGTTTTTATTATTCGCTTGGAATTAACAAAAACGCCTGTCTATACAGTTATTTTTGTCTATAACACCAAAACATCTGCGGTCTAAAAACAAACATTATTATATTTTTACCTTGACAGACCCAGTCGCACACAATTAGTCTCGCCACACTGGTCATACCAAATACCGGTCTGTCCTTTACGCATTCAATTGGTCATCCATGAAGTGGCGATCAATAGTGATCGCGACTAAAAGCTATAGGCAACTGAGGAGGTCACAATGAAAAAGATTCGCATTCTGTTCGGACTGCTGGTGATCCTGTCACTGGTAACAACCCCCAACGCGTTTGCCGCCAAACGCGAAAAGTTTGGCGTCGACAAGCGTCACGTCGAAGTCAAGAAAGAGCTGAGAAAAATAAAGCCTTCCGATGAAAAATTCAGATGGAAGATGGTCATGCCCTGGTCCAAAGGCCTGCTCTTCTACGATTTTGCCCAGCACTTTGCTGATTCTGTCAAGCTCGCCTCTGGCGGTCGCCTTGACATCAAGGTCTTTTCGGCCGGTGAGTTGGTTGGCGCCATGGAATCCTTCGATGCTGTAAGCAAAGGGTCTGCCCAGGTCGGCCATGACTGGCCAGGCTACTGGAAAGGCAAGAACGAGAACTTCGTTTCATTTGCCTCGGTTCCCTTTGGTCTCGATGCCGAAGGCTACAACATCTGGCTTTATGAACGCGGCGGACTTGAACAGATGCAGGAGCTCTACGGTCGCTACAACCTGATGGCCTTCCCAGGCGGCAACGGCGGACAGGAGATGGGACTCTTCTCCAACAAGAAAGCCACGTCTCTCAAGGATTTTAAAGGGATGCGACTGCGGACCGTTGGCTGGTTTATGGACATTATGAATCAAGCGGGAGCTTCAGTCTCCCCGCTTCCAGGGGGTGAAGTTTATCTCGCCCTGGAGCGCGGTGTTATCGATGCCGCTGAGTTCTCTGCTCCTGCGATCAACTTCCCGATGGGTTTCGACGACATTACGAAATACGTCATCGAGCCAGGCATCCACCAACCCTCTGTCCAGTGCTCTATCTTCTTCAACCAGGATGCCTGGGACAGCCTGCCAGCGGATCTTAAGTGGATCGTAAAGATTGCCGCCAAAGAGACTCAACTCTGGTCCAACACATGGATCGAGAATCTCAACATCCAGGCGATCAACAAATTCAAAGAGAAAGTTGAATTTGTCACGATTGACGATGAATCACTCTCGTCAATGGCTCAGACCACCAAGGACTACCTCGACGGGCTCAAGGCTAAAAACCCAGACGTCAAGAAAACACTCGACTCGCAGGAAGCCTTCAAGCAGGATTTTTCCACCTGGCGCGAGCAACGTGGTCGTGTAACACCCTGGCCGATCGATGACTACATCAAAGGCAAGCATACTCAATAACGAAACCAAGATCCGGACGGTAGCCTCTGTGTTCCCGTCCGGATCTTGGATTTTTGTAGATAACGGCATTCTTTGCAAAGAGAGGTTTACAGATGTTCTCGATAGAGAAGAGCATTAACGGGATGAATGAAAAGATCGGGTTTTTCACCTCTTTTCTGATTCTCCCCCTGGTGCTGGTAGTCGTCTACGAGGTGGTGATGCGATACCTCTTCAACGCCCCGACCGTCTGGGTGTTCGAAGCGACGACCCTGATCTACGGTATCCACTTCATGATCGGCATCGCCTATACCCACAAGCACGACGGACATGTCTGCATCGATGTATTTGAGTCACGATTGCCTGTAAAACCGCGTACCATCATGCGCCTGATCGTCAACCTTGTATTGTTCATGCCGACCGTCGGTCTGCTGTCAATCTGGTCGGTCATCTATGCTGCCGATTCGTGGCGTAACTGGGAACACGCTTCCACGTCCTGGGCTCCCCCGCTTTACCCCTTTAAAACGTTGATGGCCATTGGCTTCATCCTGCTACTACTACAGGGCGTTGCTAAAGCAATACACGATTATCATTCCCTTACTGGCAAAGCTCAATAAGTTCCGCTGGAGACAATTCCTATGAGTCCAGAAATACTCGCAATTGCGATGTTCGTTTTCCTGATGGCCTCCATCGCCCTCGGATACCCCCTGGCCATCACCCTGGCTGGAGTCGCCACGATCTTCGGTCTTATCGACAACGGCGGCAACGTTCCGGCCCTGCTTGACCTGTTTGTCAACAATGCCTGGGGCTTATTCCAAAATTACACACTGGTCGCAATACCACTGTTTATCTTCATGGCCCAGATTCTCGACCGCTCCAAGGTCTCCGAAGCTCTCTTTGACGCTCTCTATATTGTCCTTGGAGGCTTGCGTGGCGGATTAGGCATGGCGGTCATCGTTGTCTCTACAGTCTTCGCCGCCACCACTGGTATCGTCGGCGCCTCCGTTGTCGCCATGGGTCTGATGGCCGGACCGGCGCTACTGCGGCGAGGCTACGACAAAAGCTTGTCGGCCGGAATCATCTGCTCCTCAGGCACCCTCGGGATACTAATTCCACCCTCGATCATGCTGGTCGTCTACGGTGGCTTAACCGGCATGAAAGAGACCAGCGTCGGAAACTTGTTCGCCGGAGCTATCCTGCCCGGGCTTCTGTTGTCTGGCATGTACCTGATCTACGTTGCAGTACGCTGTTTTTTCAATCCCGAACTCGGGCCACCGATCCCGGCGGAAGAACGTACTCATAGCACGGGTCAGAAGATCAGAATGACCCTGACCAGCTTTGTCCCTCCCTTCGGCCTGATCCTGACCGTGATGGGGACCATTCTTGCAGGCGTCGCCACCCCGACCGAAGCTGCCTCTCTGGGTTGTGCCGGTGCCGTGGTTTTGGCGGTTGTCAGCCGCAAATTTAACTGGCAGGTCATCGTTCAGGCCTCAACCGCAACCCTGCGCACCACCTCCATGATCATGTTGCTTTTTATCGGTGGCAAGTTATTCTCGGTGGTTTTTCTCAGCATGGGCGGCGGCGACGCCGTGGCCGACCTACTGCTGGGAATGGATGTTCACGAGTACGTCGTTCTGGCAATCATGATGGCCGTGGTTTTCCTGATGGGCATGTTTATTGACTGGGCGGCGATCCTGCTGGTGGTGGTGCCGATCTTCACCCCCATTGCCATGGACCTCGACTTCAATCCTCTCTGGTTCGCCATGCTGATCTGCGTTAATCTGCAGACGTCCTTTTTAACGCCCCCCTTCGGCTACTCGCTTTTCTACTTTAAGGGCGTGGCCCCTCCTGAATACACCATGGGCCATATCTACAAGGGGATCCTGCCATTTGTTGTCATTCAGATCATCGGATTGGGGGCTATGATTTTCTTCCCCGAAATTATCACCTGGCTGCCAGGTGTATTCTTTGGTGGTTGATAAATATCGGCTATACTTGATTTCAACCTACCGAGATATTGCCGTACGAGGAGATCATGATTTCTAAAAACGCCATCAGTAAACTGACCGAGCTGCTAGGTGCAGCCAATGTTCTGCACGAAAAAGAAGATCTGTTGACCTTCGGCTATGATGCGACCCCTGAGATCCATCACATGCCTGACGTGGTGGTCTTTCCGACCGCAACCGAGCAGGTTGTCGCGTTGGTCAAATTTGCCGGTGAAGAAGGGCTGCCAATCGTGCCGCGCGGGTCCGGGACAGGTCTTTCAGGAGGCAGCTTAGCCGTTAACGGCGGCATAGTCCTTTGCTTGACGCGCCTCAACAAAATCCTCGAAATCGACGAAGAGAACTTGACGGCGACGGCCCAGGCCGGTGTGGTCACCCTCGACTTCTTTAATGCACTTTCGGCCAAAGGGCTTTTCTACCCACCGGACCCCGGCTCCCAGAAGATCTCCACTCTCGGCGGCAACATTGCCGAAGATGCCGGCGGCCTGCGCGGGCTCAAGTACGGCGTCACCAGGGATTACGTAATGGCACTCACCGGTGTATTCGGTGACGGCTTGCCCTTCTCTACCGGCGGGAAAAGCGTCAAGGATGTGGCGGGGTACGCCCTCAAGGATTTGCTGGTCGGCAGCGAGGGGACGCTCGGCATTATCACCGAAGCGACCTTCAAGCTGATCCCGCCACCCCAGAGCAAGCGCACATTGCTGGCCTACTTCAAGGACACCCGCACCGCAGGAGAGGCTGTCTCCAGTATTATCGCCGCCAAGATTATTCCCTCGACCCTCGAGATCATGGACAACGCCACCATAAAATGTGTCGAAGGTTACGCCAACATTGGTCTGCCACTCGAGATGGCGGCGCTTCTTCTGATTGAAGTTGACGGGCATCCTGCCGTTGTTGCCGATGAAGCAGACGGCGTCAAAGAGGTTTTACAGAGAGTTGGCGCGGCCGAGATTCAGGAAGCGGCAGATGCCGAGCATTCTGCACAATTGGCGGCTGCCCGCCGCACTGCCCTTTCGGCATTGGCACGTGTTTCACCGACCACCCTGCTCGAGGATGCAACGGTTCCCCGCAGTCGTCTGGCTGAAACTTTTGACGAGATCGAACGCCTCGGCGAAAAGTACAGGCTCAAGGTTGGCACTTTTGGTCACGCCGGCGACGGCAACCTGCATCCGACCGTGCTCTGCGACGAACGCAACCGCGAGGAGATGGAGAGAGCCCACGCCTTCTACCATGACCTTTACGAAAAGGTCCTGGCCTGGGGTGGCACCGTTTCCGGCGAACACGGCATCGGGCTGGCAAAAAAAGACTATCTGGAACGCCAGATTGGTTCCGGCGGTGTAGAAGTCATGCGACGCATTAAACAAGGCTTCGATCCCGTTGGGTTGCTGAACCCGGGCAAGATCTTCACAGAGATTACGGAGGCTGACCGTGGCTGAAAAACAGTGCCTCGGCAAATTCCCCCTTGCCGACGAGCCAAGCTATGATGGCATGCTGCAGTGCATGCGCTGCGGCTTCTGTCTGCCGACCTGCCCGACCTATG
>SBFN01000076.1 GCA_006226895.1 Deltaproteobacteria bacterium
TCTCTTGGTGAATGATCACGATAAAAGTCAAGGCCCGTCTCTCCGACAGCAACAACCTTTGCCACCGATTCGATCATACGGCTGAGTTCATCCATAACGCTGTCATTGACTGTGCTGGCGTCATGAGGGTGAATGCCGACGCTGGCATAGATATTGGGATAGCGCAGAGCCAGGTCGACGCTGGACCGAGAACTTTCCAGGTCACAGCCAACGGTCAGAATGTGCTCAACGCCATTCTCGCGAGCACGTTCGATAACAGCATCCAGATCTTCGGTGAAAGGTTTGGCGTCCAGGTGGGCGTGGGAATCAACGAGTGGAGTCATTAATTTTTTCATGAAAAAAATTCCGTCGCGAGGGACGCGGAAAGAGGGACGAGAAAGTCAAAAGATTCTCCGCGTTCCTCATGCCACGTACCACGTTCCGGTTCTATTCGGTTTCAATCCTGGGGAAGAGTGGGGTAGCCTTCTCAATGATTGTGCCCGGTTTCAGGAGACCCCAGGAATCGTGGTCCTCAAGCAGCTGGTCTGCAGGGTCAACGCCGAGGATTTTGCCTATGTTGGCTCCGGTCTCCGGCATGAATGGGGTAACCAACAGGCCGATCATGCGGACAGCTTCGAGAAGATTGTACATGACCGAACCGAGGCGTTCTCTTTGCGCGTCTTCTTTGGCCAGGGTCCAGGGGGCCGAGTCATCAATGTACTTGTTGGCTGCGCCGACCAGCTCCCAGATTGATTGCAGCGCTTTATTGAAGGCGAGCGCTTCCATGTGACCGTCAATCACCTTGACTTGTTTGGTGAACTTGTCCTGAAGGACTTTGTCAATATCCGTTGTTTCTCCAGGACTTGTGAGCTCACCCTCAAAGTACTTGTTGAGCATTGCTGTGGAGCGGCTGACCAGGTTGCCGAGGTCGTTGGCGAGGTCAGAGTTGATGCGATGGACAAGGGCGGTATGTGAGAAATCACCGTCCAGACCGAAAGGCACTTCGCGCAACAGGAAGTAGCGAATGGCGTCAACGCCATATTTGTCGATCAGCATGTTCGGCTCAACCACATTGGCCAGGCTCTTGCTCATCTTCTGTCCCTCGACCGTCCACCAGCCGTGGGCAAACACCTTTTCCGGTAGCGGGATACCGGCCGCCATGAGGAAGGTTGGCCAGTACACAGTGTGAAAGCGCAGAATATCTTTGCCGATGACGTGAACGTCACAAGGCCAGAACTTGCTGAATTCACCGTCATTGTCATTCGGGTAACCAAGAGCGCTGATATAGTTGGTCAGGGCGTCGAACCAGACGTAGATGACGTGCTTGTCATTGCCGGGGACCGGGATTCCCCAGGAGAAGGTAGTCCTCGAGATGGAGAGATCGCGCAGCCCTTCACGGATAAAGCTTAAAATCTCGTTGCGACGACTCTTCGGTTGAATGAAGTCCGGGTTGGCTTCAATATGTGCGAGGAGCTGCTCTTGGTATTTGCTCATACGGAAGAAATAGGACTCTTCCTTGAGCTTGTCAGTCGGCCGACCGCAGTCAGGACAGTTGCCGTCGAGCAGGTTGGTCTCGGTCCAGAAGGTCTCGCATGGCGTGCAATACCAGTCTTCATATTCACCGAGGTAGATGTCTCCCTTCGCCTCAATGTTGCGGAAGATCTCCTGAACGGCCAGCTTGTGGCGCTCTTGAGATGTCCGGATGAAATCGGTATTCGAGATGTTGAGCTTGTCCCAGAGCGATTGGAAGCGTTTGACCACGCGATCGGCGAGCTCAAGAGGCGTTTCTCCCTTGGCTTGAGCCGCTTTCTCGACTTTCTGTCCGTGCTCATCGGTACCGGTCAGAAAACTGACTTCATAACCGCGTGCACGCTTGTAGCGAGCCAGTACGTCGCAAGCCAGGGTTGTGTAGGCGTGACCGATATGGGGAACGTCATTGACGTAATAGATCGGTGTTGACAGGTAAAAGTGTTTCTCATCCGACATGACTATTCTCCCTGCTTGCTCGGGTCAGGTTTGCCGCCACTACGAGGTCTGCGTCTGCCGCGCCTGCGACGTCTGCTTGATGGCTTGCTCCCTGCTGTTTCATTAGTGCTTAAATTCTGTTTGTCCTGCTTCTCATCGGGCTTTCTGCTTTGTCCCGCATTTTGTGATTCAGGTCTGGCCGGTTTATTCGCCGGTTTTTGTCCCCTGTTGGGCTGCTTCCTGGCTGATTGCTCCTGGCCGCCTTGTCCTTTGGGCTTTTGACCCTGAGTACGCTGGCTCTGTGACTTCTGTCCTTTGGGCCGCTGGCCCTGAGAACGTTGCCCCTGTACTTTTTGATCCTGAGATTTCTGACCTTGTGATTTTTGTCCCTGAGGTTTGCTCTTGTTCAGGCGGGTGGTATGCGTCTCGCCTGATTTTTCAGTCTCTGCAGGCTGATTGGGCTGGCCGGTACGCAGCTCTTCCATCGTCACGACGGTATTGTTGCCTTCGCGGTCGCGTAAGGTTACCTGCTGACGAAGAATGTTCTGATTTGTGACCTCGCATTCGCGATCTTGCCAGATAACTTTTTTACCCTGCTTCGGCATGCCTTTTTTAAGCTGAGTGTAAGTCTCAAACTCGTAACCAAGGCAGCAGAGCAGGCGCCCGCACTGCCCGGAGATTTTAGTCGGGTTAAGAGCGAGTCCTTGCTCCTTGGCCATTTTCACAGAAACCGGGTTGAACTGGGTGAGAAAGCTTGAACAGCAGAGTTCCCGGCCGCAAATGCCCAGACCACCAACCAGCTTCGCCTCGTCGCGAACGCCAATCTGACGCATTTCTATGCGCGTGTGAAAGTAGTGGGCCAGGTCTTTGACCAGCTCTCGAAAGTCGATACGACCATCAGCGGTAAAGTAGAAGATGATCTTTGAGCCGTCGAAGGCGTACTCTGCACGGACCAGCTTCATCTCAAGCTTACGGGATTTGATCCTCTCCACACAGTGTCTGTAAGCGTCTTTCTCTCTGGCCGTATTGGTCTCTGCCAGCGCCAGATCTTCTTCCGTGGCGGTACGTAAAATGTTCTTGAGACCTTCCGGAGCTTCGTTGTCAGGAATTTCATGCGGAGGGATAACCACGATGGCCATAGCTCGACCACGATCGGTCTCGACAATCACCTTGTCACCAGCTTTAAGCTCAAGGCTCTGGGCGTTGAACTTGTATTGGCGACCAGCCTGCTGGAATTTCAGTGGAACGATACGTGTCATGGGATCTCTATCGTCAGTTGTTATGACTTGTTCAGTAGTCACCGGTTGGTGTTCAAGCCGCCAATTTCAGGAGCAAAACTTCCATCGCCAGTTGACGATTGACGTTACGGTCCAGCTGGCGGCGAACCTCGATTAAGGCCTCGAGTTTGGCGAGGATCGTCGAAACATCTTCGCGGGCAGAAACTCTCTGAATCTTTTCCTTGAGGTCAAGGTTGACCATCTCCTCATCACCACGCCCTTGCAGGGTCATGAGAACGTCACGGTAAAACGCCTGAAAAATCTCCAGGATGTCTGGCAAAATGGTTTTGTCTGCTGCTAATTGATCGGCAAAATCCAGAGTTGGCAAGATACTTCCTGAGGATAACCCCGTCAAGGTTTTTAGCAGGTCACGGCGTTGTTCCAGGTAAAGATCCCGATCTTTGCCAAAGGCTTTTTTGAAACTGCCTTCGGAAAGAGCGGCAAGAACGTGGGATTCTTCCGGCGCGATGCCTAATTGGTTCTCCAGCTCCGCCTGAATCCGGCTATTCGGGTGGCGGTTGAAGGGTAGGGGCTGGCAGCGAGAACGGATCGTTTCAAGGAGTCGGTTTGGTTGCGAACTCAGCAGGATCAACAAGGTGTCCCCACGTGGCTCTTCCAGGGTTTTGAGTAAGGCATTTGCCGCACCGACGGTCATAGTGTCTGCCTGTTCGATTATGCAAATTTTTCGCGGTGCTTCCAGGGGTTTGAAGTTCAGTTCTCTTTGAAAATCACGAATCTGCTCAATCTTGATTGCCTTGCCGTCAGCTTCAAGAATGTGCAGGTCGGGATGGTTCTGGTGATCTATTTTACGACAAGCGCGACAGTTGCCGCAGCCACGCTGTTCCTCGCAGACGATGGCACGAGCCAGGGCCATTGCCATGAGACGTTTGCCTATCCCGTCCGGGCCGGCAAAGAGGTAGGCGTGGGCCAGGCGGCCGCTTGCCAGAGCGCGGTTCAGGATCTCCTTCTGGCGTTCGTGGCCGAGAATCTGGTCGAAAGTCATGCGGACCTCCTGATGGCAAGAAAACGATTCACGACAGCTGTTATGCGTTTGGAAACATTGACCACATCACCAAGGGCGTCAATCACTTGGAAGCGCTCTTCTTTGCTTGCCAATTCGAGATACCCTTCGCGGATGCGACGGTGAAAGGTGAGGGCTTCAAGCTCAAAGCGGCCTTCCGCTTCCATGCTTTCGGTGCTGTTACGACTCCTGGCGCGCTGCAAGCCTTCTTCTACGGGATAATCGAGTAGAAGCGTCAAGTCGGGGGTCAGACCATTGGTTGCGAAGTTGTTGATCGCTTCGAGCTGTTTCATGTCGAGACCACGACCAGCGCCCTGGTAAACGGTGGTTGCATCGGCAAAGCGGTCGCAGAGGACAACTTTACCCTCTTTCAATGCGGGCTGTATACATTCGTCGACATGCTGGGCTCGTGCCGCACTATAGAGCAGGAGCTCCGTGCGCGAGGCCATATTGATGCTCTCCGGATCGAGGAGCAGGGCGCGGATGATGTCAGAGATGTTGCAGCCTCCCGGCTCTCTGGTGACGACCGTCTGATAGCCCAGATCCTGAAGGTGCTTGTGAAGATGGCGCAACTGGGTCGTTTTGCCGCTTCCTTCGATCCCTTCAAAAGTTATAAAAAAAGACATAAAACAGCTACTTAGCTTGAAATTAGAGACATTGGTGCGAAGATGTAAAAAGAATTGTCATAGTATAGTGATTTGTGTTCAGGCGCAATTGATATATGCAGGTAGTTAGTGTAGGATATCCCGCTTTTAAAGTGTTTGAATGACAGCCGCTCTTCAGAGTTGAGGAAAGCCGTGAGAGATGTGTCGGCTCATGCTCCTGTTGCGGTGAATTAATCACGATAAAAAACTGATCGAGTGAGTATGGAATGAAGGCGTTTGTCAGTGAAGTACAAAAGTATTGGCCTAAACTGGAAGAGTCCCTGGGGCACCCTTTTCAGGACAAAGCTCTGCTCACCGAAGCGCTTACACACCGATCTTTTGCCAATGAATACCACACGGAAAACCTGCCGGACAATGAACGGCTCGAATTCCTTGGTGACGCAGTTCTTGACCTGATCATCAGCGAATACCTGATGGTCACTCTCCCTGGGGCTCCGGAAGGTCAACTGACGCGCATTAGAGCCGAGGTTGTTTCCATGCCTGGCTTGGCACGTATTGCAGGGGCTCTTGATGTAGGCTCTGCCATGCTCTTGGGTAAGGGTGAGGAACGCAGCGGTGGGCGTGAAAAATCGAGTTTGCTGGCAGATGCTGTTGAGGCCCTGATCGGAGCTGTCTTTACCGATGGCGGCTTTGAAGTAGCCAAGAGTGTCGTCTTGCCGCTTTTTGTGCCGATGCTGGATAAAGCCTCGAAAGTTGAAGGACAGGATTTCAAAAGTCGCCTTCAGGAGATGTTACAGGCTTCGCAACGTGCCTTGCCGATTTATAAGGTGGCAGATGCTTCCGGGCCGGCCCATGAACGTCTTTTTCTCGTTGAAGTGATCGTTGAGGATACTGTTATCAGCTCGGGGCAGGGGCGCACCAAAAAAAGCGCTGAGCAGGCTGCAGCCGAGTTGGCATTGATTGCACTAAGTGAAGAAACATGAAGATTTACCCGGTTTTTATTCCCCATGCGGGGTGCCCACACCGTTGTCTCTTCTGTGCCCAGGATCGTTCGACCAACCACGCTGATGTCCCCTCTGCCGAAACTGTCGGTCGTTGGCTTGAAACGGTATTGCCGGAGCTGGGTGCTGGTGAAGTTGCCTTTTATGGTGGCACCTTTACCTCGTTACCAGAAGAGCAGCAGGCTCTTTACCTGGACACGGCCACTAGTCATATCTCCTCTGGCCGGGTTTCCGGGATACGAATTTCCACCCGGCCAGACGCTTTGGATACCAGGACCCTGGCGCGGCTGCGTGACGCAGGTGTTACAACTGTCGAAATCGGCTGCCAGAGTTTTGACAACGCAGTTTTGGCGGCTTCTGGGCGAGGGCATACCGCTCTAGATAACCTCAGCTCGGTTCAAGCCTGTCTGTCGGCAGGTTTCCGGGTCGGTGTTCAGTTGATGCCCGGTTTGCCAGGAGGTGATGGTGAGGAAGCCATGAGATCGCTGCAGCGGGCCATTGATCTGAAACCGTCATTTTTGCGCATCTACCCAACGGTTGTTGTTGAAGGTACGGAGCTGGCCGAGTTATGGAGAGCAGGTGACTTCACGCCATGGTCGTTGGACCAGGCGATAGACCTTTGTGCTGATATGCTGTTGCTCTGCCGAAAATATGCTGTGCCGATTATCCGCCTGGGCTTGCAGAGCGATCCGCAACTGGAGGAGAATTTGCTCGACGGCCCCTATCATCCGGCTTTCGGACAACTGGTTCGTTCCCGGTTATGGCGACGCGCGCTCAGCCATGCCGGCAGGTATGGTAATAATTTTACCGTTCATCCTTCAGACATGAGCGATGCTCTTGGTCACCGCGGTGAAAATCGTGAATGGCTCAAACAGGCTGACCCGCATATCATTATTAGCGCTGATCAGAGCGTTGCACGAGAATCATTGCGGGCGTCAGGCGTTGCTTTGCAATTGTTCGATCTTAACGTCCAGGGAGGCCACTAATGGCTGCAGAAGAAAAATTTCATTCCGGGTTTGTCGCCATTATCGGTCGTCCTAATGTTGGCAAATCAACACTGTTGAATCGTATCGTCGGTCAGAAGATTGCGATCACTTCGTCAAAACCCCAGACGACACGCAATCGTATCCTTGGTATCCAGAACCTGGAAAACGCCCAGGTTCTCTTCGTCGACACGCCAGGCATTCATGATGCGCATTCGCCGCTGAATCGTTACATGGTCGATCAGGCTCGTTCAGCGGCCCTTGATGTTGACGTGGTGCTCTGGCTGGTTGAGGCGGACCGCCCCGTTGATACGGATCCCATGATTCCCAAGTTGCTCGAAAAAAGTACACGGCCGGTGCTGCTCGTTATCAATAAGATCGATACGATCCCCAAGGATAAGTTGCTCCCCTTGATCGCAGCCTACAGCAAAATCTGTCCATTCGCTTCGATCGTACCGATTTCTGCTTTGAAAGGGGACGGTGTCGAGGCCTTGATGGACGAGATCCCGCAGTTGTTGCCTGAAGGGCCGCGCTACTACCCTGAAGATCAGCTCACAGATGTTCCGGAACGTTTCATTGTCGCAGAAATGATTCGCGAGCAGATCCTCATGCGCACCAAGGATGAAGTCCCCTATGGTGTTGCAATTCTGGTCGAGCGCTTTCAGGAAAACCCAGTTAAGAACATGGTCGGTATCGACGCTGTCATCAATGTTGAGCGTGATTCGCAAAAGGGCATCCTGATAGGCAAGGGCGGCACCATGCTTCGGCAGATCGGCCAGGGCGCCCGTAAAGAGATTGAGCGTATGTTGGGCATCAAGGTTCACCTTCAGCTTTTTGTCCGGGTCCAGAAGAACTGGACTTCTTCAGGGCGTATGATGAAGGAATTCGGTTACGATTAGTCGTTAACGCATAAGACAAAAGCTGATTCAACGCGGAGGCGCGAAGATGCAGAGAAACGATAGCGACTGAAACAATCCCTTGGTTTTTTGGACTTCTCCTTCGCTTATTACCGCCTTTCATTGCGACTTTGCGTTACGCTTATATTCTTTAGATTCTCAGGAGGGTTTTACATATGCAGCAAACTGAACATAAGAAACGTGTCTTCGTAACCGGCGGGGCCGGTTATATCGGCAGTCATGTTGTTCTCGCTCTCGGCGAGGCGGGTTATGAAGTACTGACCTACGATAATCTGTCGACCGGTAACCGGGACTCGTTACTCTATGGGGACCTGGTTGTCGGTGATATGGACGACAAGGAGCTGTTGGTCAAGACCCTGACAGCTTTCAAGCCGGACGCTGTGATGCACTTTGCCGCTTCGATCGAGGTCGGTGAAAGCGTTTCCAACCCGCTCAAGTACTATCGCAACAATTCAGCTAATGCCCTGAACCTCCTGGAGGCCATGCGCATGACAGGTGTCGGTCAGATGATTTTCTCGTCGACTGCGGCCGTGTACGGTAACCCTGCCAAGTTGCCGGTTGTTGAAGAGACGCCGTTGCTACCGATTAATCCCTACGGTACCTCAAAAATGATGACCGAACATTTCCTCGCCGATCTGTCGCTGGCAGACAAGGACTTCCGCTACGTTGCCCTGCGATATTTCAACGTGGCCGGGGCTGATCCGCAGGCCCGACTCGGCCAGGACTACGCTAATCCGACGCACCTGATTACCCGGGCATTAAAGACAGCTTTAGGGGCTTTCCCGAAGTTGCAGGTTTTTGGTACTGACTACCCCACTGAAGATGGCACCTGTATCCGTGATTATATCCATGTTGCAGATCTGGCCCAAGCGCATCTGGATGCTCTGTCGTACCTTTTTGCCGGCGCATCTTCTGCCATTTTTAACTGTGGCTACGGCCATGGTTTCTCTGTCACTGATGTGGTTGATATGGCCAAGCAGGTCACCGGTATTGATTTCCTTGTCGAAGAGACAGACCGACGTGAAGGAGACCCCGCCGAACTGATCGCGGGATGTGCTAAAATACGTAATGTTCTGGATTGGCACCCTCGCCATGATGATTTGGAGACGATCCTGAAGACAGCTTGGGAATGGGAGAAGAAGCTCGTAGCGCGTGGCGCGTAACGCGTAGCGAGGACCTGTTGTTTAACACTTTGACCTGTTTGATCTGTTCACTTTTCGCGCTACGCGCTTTGCGCCACGCGCCACGGAGCTCAAAATGAAACTTGCTGTTGTTGGAACCGGCTATGTTGGTCTTGTCACTGGTGCCTGTTTTGCTGAAATGGGTCACAGGGTAACCTGTGTCGATATTGATGCAGAAAAAGTGGCCAAGCTCAAAGAAGGCTGTATCCCGATTTACGAACCGGGCCTGAAGCCGATCGTGCTGCGGAATCATGAGGAAGGCCGGCTGCACTTTACCACGTCGCTTGCCGACGCGATGGTGGATACGGAGATCGTCTTCATCGCTGTGGGAACGCCTCCTGGTGAAGATGGCTCTGCTGATTTAAAGTATGTCATCGGAGTCGCCGATGAGATCGGCACCAACCTTTCCGAATATGCTGTTGTTGTGACCAAATCAACCGTTCCGGTGGGTACCGCGGAAAAGGTTGATGCTGCAGTCAGACAGGCTCTCGACAAGAGCGGGGCCGATGTCCCTTTTGATGTTGTCAGCAACCCAGAGTTTCTGAAAGAAGGCGCCGCAGTTGAAGATTTTATGAAACCTGACCGTATCGTGGTTGGTGTGTCATCTGATCGTTCACGCGAAGTCATGCGCGAGCTTTACAAGGATTTCAGTCGTAACCACGATCGTATCCTCTTTATGGGTGTCAAAGACGCTGAAATGACTAAGTACGCCGGCAACGCCATGCTGGCAACCAAAATCTCTTTTATGAATGAAGTTGCCAATCTCTGTGATCGGCTCGGTGTCGATGTCGAGAACGTTCGCCTTGGTATCGGTTCCGACAGCCGTATCGGTTATTCTTTCATCTATCCCGGTTGTGGCTACGGTGGTTCCTGTTTCCCTAAAGATGTCCGGGCCCTCATTCATACGGCCGGTGAGAACGATTATAAGTCATTAGTTCTCCAGGCTGTTCATGAGCGTAACGAGGATCAGAAGCACGTCCTGTTCAGAAAGATAACGGCCCGGTTCGGTGAAGATCTTAGCGGCCTCACTTTCGGGATGTGGGGTGTAGCCTTCAAGCCCGGTACCGATGACATCCGCGAAGCTCCGGCGGTCGTTCTCATGGAAGAGCTTCTCGCTGCTGGTGCACGGGTGAAAGCTTATGATCCTGAAGCACTTGAAGCCGCCCGCAACGAATTGCCTGGACAATGGTTTGCAAATGGAGCCGTCACGTTGGTTCGTCACCAGTACGAAGCTCTTGAAGACGTCGATGCCATGGCCCTTGTGACCGAGTGGAAGCCGTTCCGCCATCCTGATCTCCGGGCGATGAAAGAGATGATGAAGCAGTTGGTTGTTTTCGATGGTCGTAATCAATACGACCCGCAGAGCCTGAAAGATGAGGGCTTCGAATATTTCGGCATAGGTCGCAGGTGAAATTGGTAAACTAAGTTATGGCGTATTTCTCGATGTTCAGTTATAACCTATTAGAATTAATCTGTTTTTGACCTATTTATTCAGGAGATTGTTTTGACCAAGAATCTCAAGCTTGGAGAAATCCTCAAGCAGGCAGGGATTATCGATGATTTCCAGCTGAATTCGGCTTTGTCTTACCAACGCCACTGGGGAGGGCGTTTCGGTGAGTCACTCATAAAGCTCGGTTATCTCACTGAAGATAAGCTGCAGGGCTTTCTCGCCCGACAATTCGACCTTCCGCTGATAGAACTTCTCGGGCGAAAAATCCCCGAGGATGTTCTGGCTTACATTCCTCAGGAAAAAGCCCGCGAGCTTCATGTTCTGCCGGTCGAGCGAAGAGAAATAAGCGGTAGCATGCACCTTGTCGTCGCGATGACTGATCCGACCAATCTTATGGTGACAGATTCACTGCAATTCATGACGGGGTGCCGTATCAAACCGGCGCTTGCTTCGGATGAAGCGATCACCTTTGCCATAGATAAATATTATGGATCCGAGGTGGATGAACAGGAAGAACTCGATTTAGCGCTGAAGGATCTTGCCGAGCCTCCTAAACCGGTACAACCTGCACAACCCGTAGTTTCTGTAGCTCCTGTAATGTCGATCCCGAAACCTGAGCCGGAACCTGAGCCAGAACCGGAACCGGAGTCGGAGCTGGAGTCTGCACCCGCACCGATTGTACCGCCTGCCGCGCCTGCGCCTGATATGGGGCACTACATGGTGGCTCTGAAGAAACTTGAAGATCGTTATGAGAACCTCGTCAGCATTCTTCTTGATCGCGATTTAATCAGTCCTGAAGATCTGGACGAGTTGATGTGATGCATCCCAGAGGTTGTAATGTCCAATTTTTTTCGTGAAGTTCTCTGGCAGCGCTTAAGGCGCAACCGCATGGCCATGACTGGCGCAGCTATTGTGCTGGCTATGTTTATTCTCGCCATTCTAGCGCCGGCTATTGGCCGTGACCCGGGCGCTATAGACATTGCCCACAGATTGCAGCCACCTGGCCTCGCTTATCCCCTCGGTACCGACGACCTTGGTCGAGACGTTCTGGTCCGCATCCTTTATGGTGCAAGAATCTCACTGTTAGTCGGTTTCGTGGCTGTCGGTATCGCCACCTTTATCGGTGTCCTGCTTGGCGCAATGGCTGGTTATTACGGTCGCTGGATCGACGCATTAATTATGCGTTTTGTCGATATCATGCTCTGCTTCCCGACCTTCTTCCTGATTCTTGCGGTTATTGCCTTCCTTAAGCCGTCCATCTGGAACATCATGATTATCATCGGCTTGACCAGCTGGATGGGGGTTGCACGACTGGTGCGCGCTGAATTCCTTTCCCTGCGTGAACGTGATTTTGTTCTTGCGGCACGAGCGATAGGGGCAAAAGATGCCAGGATCATATTTCGTCACATCCTCCCCAATGCGATTTCTCCCGTACTGGTCTCAGCAACACTTGGTGTCGCAGGTGCTATCCTTACAGAGAGCGCACTCTCTTTTCTCGGTATTGGTGTGCAGCCGCCAACTCCA
Source organism: Deltaproteobacteria bacterium (assembly GCA_006226895.1). Classification (GTDB taxonomy): domain Bacteria; phylum Desulfobacterota; class Desulfuromonadia; order Desulfuromonadales; family BM103; genus M0040. Next base: position 11,904 of record SBFN01000076.1, read on the forward strand.
TCATGGGGCAACATGCTTATTTCCGGTAAACAGACCCTCGGCACAGCCTGGTGGCTCTCCGTTTTCCCCGGCATGGCGATTCTGATTACAGTGCTTGGTTACAACCTCCTGGGTGAGGGGCTTCGCGACGCTATGGACCCGAGGATAAAGGATTAGTTTTTATGCGTTAAGTTGTAAGGTGTAAGATTAAAGCCCAGCCCCCGATGCCCGACACCTTTTTTGCCCCAGGAATTCTTCAATGAACGAGCGCAACTTTTCTACATACTCACCCTCAGACCTTATCGTCGCCCGCAGCGAAGCCTTCGCGCGAGGTGATTTCGGTTTTATCTTCGACAGCTACCATTCTGAATCAAACTTTCGTCGTCAGTTTCCTGATCGTGATGATTATCTTGAATTCGGTAAGGTTAGCCTGGGAGCGGATTATGAGATAACCCGTTGTCAGATTCTGCAGGAACAGGAGAGTGCTGACGAGGGCCAGGTTATCTTTCTCATGGAGATGAAAGTGCAGGGGGCCGTGCAGCAATTTGTTGAACTCGCCTGGCTACATCGTGAAGAGAATTCCTGGCGATATCATCGCGGACAAAAGGTGACGCAGGATGAATTCCCCGAAGATCCGCAATCACTGAGCTTTGCCGACTTCGCCAAGCGTGATCCCTCAACGATTTTCTAAAGAGGTGGCAAATGAAAATCATCAGCCAAAAGGTTCTCGATCAATTAAGTCTCGAAGCGTCGGGATCAGCGCGCCTGAGAAAGAACCTCAATCTGCATGATGACTACGCCGATCCTTGTCAACGGCTCTTCATTGCCATGGAACCCGGCACCTACATCCGCCCGCATCGTCACACCGATCCACCGAAACCCGAATGCTTCATGGCTGTACGCGGCAAGCTGGCGCTGGTTGTTTTTGATGACGACGGCGAGGTCAAGCAGGTTCTCTCTTTCGGCGATGGCTGCGATACCTTGGCGATCGACCTGCCAGCCGGGGAGTGGCATTCGATCTTTGTTGTTGAGCCTGGCAGCATCTTCTTTGAAACCAAACCTGGCCCTTATGTGGCCATGTCCGATAAAGATTTCGCCCCCTGGGCTCCAGAGGAAAACTCCCCGGAGGTTGGTTCTTATCTTTCTGTTTTGGCTGAAATTGTCCTAAAGAAAGAATCAGGGAGCTTTTAACGCAATGACGCTATGGAAAGGCTAGAGGTACAAAGGTTAATCCCTCAGTGAAAAAGTTACCCTTTGCGCCCTTTCATTCTCTTTGCGTCCCTGGTGTAAATGTTAGAGCTTTGCCGATATTGTTACATCACCTCTTTTTATCCACATGCGTTACACTAACTTATGCCTGAACTTCCAGAAGTAGAAACGACCCGCCGCGGCATTGAACCGCTGGTTGCCAACAAGGTCGTCGCGCGGGTTCTTATTTATAACGGGTCCTTGCGATGGCCTGTCCCCCGGGAAATGATAAGCCTCTTGCCTGGCCAGAGAATAGTTGGAGTTGGCCGGCGTTCCAAGTACCTGCTTTGTGCCTTCTCGTCCGGCACCATGATCGTCCACCTTGGCATGACCGGACATCTGCGGGTCGAATCCATGCAAACAGAAAAACGTAAGCATGACCATGTCGAAATCATTTTTACCGATGGCACCGCCTTGCG
>SBFN01000191.1 GCA_006226895.1 Deltaproteobacteria bacterium
ATCGCCGTTAATCCATTCGTCATCGGCTGCGGCAACAGGGGAGGGGAAACAAAAAAACCAGACAAGGCCACAAGCAAAAAGAACAACAAAAAACAACCACTTAGCCAAACTCCACATTAATTTAATATGGGGTTTGCCAACAAAATGAGCCGCTCAGTTAACCGAGCGGCTCATTATTTCATGTATCGCTTTTCCTCGCCACACGTCCCGCGCAGCCCGCCCCTAAGCCTTACCAGCACTCCCCAGCACAGCCTCATTCTTGTGATTGAGCAACGTGATCAATTCCTTACGCGCTGCGCCGAGGTATTTGCGAGGATCAAATTCACCGGGGTTTTTAGCCAGGAACTCACGGATCTTGGCGGTAACAACGAGTCGGCCATCAGAATCGATATTGATTTTGCAGACAGCACTCTTGGCCGCTCTGCGCAACTGCTCTTCGGACACACCGACAGCGCCTTCCATCTTGCCACCATACTGGTTGATCAGCGTGACATAGTCCTGTACCACGCTGGAGGCACCGTGCAGTACGATCGGAAATCCAGGAATGCGCTTTTCGATCTCTTCGAGGATATCAAAGCGCAGTGGTGGTGCTTCTTCGCCCTCTTTCAGCTTGAACTTGAAGGCGCCGTGGCTGGTGCCGATGGAAATGGCCAATGAGTCAACGCCGGTCTTTTTGACGAAGTCCTCGACCTCTTCAGGCTTGGTATAGGTCGACTTCTCGGCAACCACATCATCTTCGATACCGGCCAGTACGCCGAGCTCACCCTCAACGGTCACATCAAACTGATGAGCATACTCAACGACCTTTTTGGTCAGAGCCACGTTCTCTTCATAGGGCAGATGAGAGCCGTCGATCATGACCGAAGAGAAACCATTGTCGACACATGATTTGCAGATTTCGAAAGAATCACCGTGATCCAGGTGCAGGCAGACAGGGAGGTCAAAACCCATCTCGTTGGCCATCTTCACAGCCCCCATCGCCATGTAACGCAACATGGTGGCGTTGGCATATTCACGCGCGCCTTTGCTGACCTGAATGATCACCGGAGAGCGACTTTCGACACAAGCAGTCACGATCGCCTGCAGCTGCTCAAGATTATTAAAGTTGTAGGCAGGGATGGCATAACCACCCGCCATCGCCTTGGCGAACATATCGCGAGTATTGACCAGTCCCAGATCCGAATAATGTACCTTGTCGCTCATCAGTAAAACCTCCCTGTGGATGTTTCTGTCATCGTTTTTTATAAACATTTCTTAATACCAATTTATCCAAAACAAGTCCAGAGCAAACTCCGATAATTCCTTCGCGAGATGTTGCATATCACACTCCCCTGTTCTACGATAAAGCAGGCTCTTCAACAAACTAAACATGAAGCAGAACGGAGAAGGTACAATAATGGATTTGCAAAAACACGAGGAATATTTTTCTGACTGGAAAGAACGTGAGGAACTTGCTGAAGCGATGCTGCCGATTATCGGTCGGCTCTACCGGGACCACGGCATCGTCATCACCGTCTACGGCCGCAGCCTGGTGCACGGCTCCATGGTTGACATCCTTAAAGCACATCGTTTCGCCCGACAGATTCTCGAAAATGAGCTCTCTGTACGCGACACTTTTCCGGTTCTACAGGCCATGGAGAATCTCGACCTGGCCCCCTCGCGGATTGACATCGGCAAACTGACCGTTCGCCTGCACACAAGAGCCCGGCCAGGACGCAACGAACTTCGTCCGCCAGGAGCTCTCCAAAGTCAACACCGGACAAACCTCTCTGCTCAGCGAACCCCGGGATGTCGTTCTTTACGGTTTCGGTCGTATCGGTCGGCTGCTGGCCAGGATCCTTGTCGACAAAGCCGGCGGTGGCGACAAGCTACGCCTGCGCGCGGCAGTGGTTCGCAAAGGCGACGATGACGACCTGATGAAACGGGCCAGCCTGCTGCGCCGCGATTCGGTGCATGGCCAGTTCAAGGGTGCCATCACCATCGACGAAAAAGAAAATGCCATCATCGCCAACGGCAACATGATCCGGCTTATTTATGCCGACGCTCCCGATCAGATCGATTACACCGAGTACGGCATCCAGGACGCCATATTGATTGACAATACAGGCAAGTGGCGTGACCGCGAAGGTCTCGGCCGGCACCTGCAAGCCAAGGGCATCAGCAAGGTCATTTTAACGGCCCCCGGCAAGGGCGATCTTCCCAACGTGGTATTCGGTGTCAACAACGAGCTGTTGACCGACGAGGAAAACATTTTCTCGGCGGCCAGCTGCACCACCAACGCCATTGTCCCGGTTTTGAAGGCAGTCAATGACCGCTATGGGATTGTCAACGGCCATGTCGAAACCTGCCACTCCTACACCAACGACCAGAACCTGATTGACAATTACCACAACAATCACCGCCGCGGTCGCAGCGCGCCACTCAACATGGTTATTACCGAGACCGGGGCAGCGAGCGCTATCGCCAAGGCCCTGCCCGAGTTAACAGGAAGACTGACCGGTAACGCCATCAGGGTGCCGACGCCGAACGTTTCCCTGGCAATTCTCAACCTCACCCTGGAGAAGAAAGTCAGCCGCGAAGAGCTCAACAGATATTTGCGTGACGTCTCTCTCGACTCACCGCTGCAGAACCAGATTGACTACACCAATTCTCCGGAAGCCGTCTCCAGTGATTTTGT
>SBFN01000112.1 GCA_006226895.1 Deltaproteobacteria bacterium
GATGAGGAGCGATATGTCCTCGGTTAGAGCCTTTTTGGCCATCCCGTTGCCCTGGCAACTTCAGGAATCGATCCGCGTCATACAGACCGAACTGCAGGCCGGTATAGCGGAGGCTCGCTGGACCCGACCCGAGAATCTCCACCTGACCCTGCACTTCTTCGCCAAAATTGAGCAGGAAACCCTTGAAAAGTTGAAGGTTTCTGTGCTATCGATTAAGGGTTTTCAACGGCCTTTCCAGGTCGAGGTCAAAGGTCTTGGCGTCTTCCCCAATCCACATCGACCCCGGGTCATCTGGCTCGGTCTGGAACCACGGGGGCAGCTCAAACAGCTGCACAGAGCCACCGGGCAGTGTTTGCGCCAAGCAGGCGTTGCAATTGATTCGCGGCCCTACTCTCCGCACTTGACCATCGGTCGACTGCGTGGGGGCAAGCTTGACCTGCCCAGGCTTTTCAGTTCAATGCAACAAAAGACGATTGCACCGCTGACCGTTGACCGGTTGGTCCTATATGAAAGTCGCCTGCGCCCTGAAGGCGCGCAGCACGTCCCATTACTGACGGTGAATTTTGATGACGAAAATACGGATACCCACGATGCAACCTAACATTTATTGCGGGCGATGCCCCTACCAAGGAGGGACCACTGATGGCGGAGAATGATCGCAACAGAGCTATAGAACTGGCCATGGGCCAGATTGAAAAACAGTTTGGCAAGGGCAGCATCATGCGCCTCGGTGAAGAGGCTGTACTACCGGATGTCAAATCCATTCCAACAGGCGCCTTAAGCCTGAATATCGCTCTCGGTATCGGTGGCGTACCCTGTGGCAGAATCGTCGAGGTTTACGGCCCTGAATCTTCCGGCAAAACAACCCTGGCCCTTCACATCGCTGCAGAAGCCCAGAAAAAAGGTGGTGTTGCCGCCTTTATCGATGCTGAGCACGCCCTGGACGTTCACTACGCCAGAAAGCTCGGTGTCAACACCGACGATCTCCTGATCTCCCAACCGGACACCGGCGAGCAAGCCCTTGAAATTGTCGAAGTCCTCGTTCGCAGCGGCGCTATTGATGTCCTGATCATTGACTCGGTCGCAGCCCTGGTTCCCCGCGCTGAGATTGAGGGCGAAATGGGTGATTCACACATGGGCCTGCAGGCCCGGCTCATGTCGCAAGCGCTTCGCAAGCTCACCGGCACCATCAGCAAATCAAACTGCTGTGTTATTTTCATCAACCAGATCCGCATGAAGATCGGTGTCATGTTCGGTAACCCTGAGACCACCACGGGCGGCAATGCCCTGAAATTCTACGCGTCTGTCCGTATGGACATCCGTCGCATCGCGTCGCTTAAGCAGGGCCAGGATGCCATCGGTAACCGCACCCGGGTCAAGATCGTCAAGAACAAGGTGGCCCCTCCGTTCAAAGAAGCTGAATTTGACATCATGTACGGCACCGGAATCTCAAAAGAAGGTGACCTGGTCGACCTGGGCGTTGAATGCAATCTTGTTGAGAAGAGCGGTTCCTGGTTCTCCTACGGCGAAGAACGCATCGGCCAGGGCCGTGAAAATGCCAAGAAGTTCCTGATAGACCATCCTGAAACGGCGGCCGACATCGAAGCAAAAGTACTCGAACATTTTGGCCTTAACCCTGCAGGGACACCCCCTGAAGGAGAATAATTCATGGAACTCAATGAAATCCTGTCTGTTGGCCTGAAGTCAGGAGCCTCTGATATCCACCTCAAAGCCGGCCTGCCGCCGATCTATCGCATTGACGGCACCCTGCGACCTCTGCCGAAGGCGCCACGAATCAGCCCTGAGCAGACCGAGCAGATCACGGAAGAGATCATGAACGACATGCAGAGAGAGCGCTTTGAAAGCTCTTACGAGTGTGATCTGGCTTATGGGGTTCCTGGTCTGGGACGTTTCCGCGTCAACGCGTTTACCCAGCGCGGCTCGATTTCACTGGTCTTTCGTGCCATTCCCTTCGATATCAAAGGTCTTGACGACCTGATGTTGCCGCCGGTCATCAAAAAATTGGCCATGGCCAATCGTGGCCTGATTCTGGTAACCGGAGCGACCGGTTCAGGCAAATCAACCACCCTCGCCGCGGTCATCGACTACATCAATGCCAACCGCAAATCACATATTGTGACGATTGAGGACCCGATCGAATTTCTTCATCGTGACAAAAAGAGCATCATCAACCAGCGCGAAGTCGGTTCGGACACCAAGGGTTTTGAACCGGCACTGAAATCTGCCCTGCGCCAGGACCCTGATGTCATCCTGGTCGGCGAGATGCGCGATCATGAGACGATCGAGACAGCCCTGATGGCGGCTGAAACCGGACACCTGGTTCTCTCGACGCTGCATACAATCGATGCGACTGAAACAGTCAACCGTATCATCTCTGTTTTCCCGCCCTACCAGCAACGCCAGATGCGTATTCAGCTGGCTGCGGTTCTGCGCGGCGTTATCTCCATGCGCCTGGTGCCAAGACTTGACGGCAAGGGGCGCGCCCCGGCAGTTGAAGTCATGGTCGCTTCGGCCAGGGTGCGTAAGATGATCGACGACAAGGAACTGACAAAGTCTCTGCCGGAAGCAATCCAGCAGGGTTTTGAATCCTACGGCATGCAGACCTTCGACCAGTCACTGATGGGTCTACTCAAAAACAAGATGATCAGCTTCGAAGAGGCCCTGCGCCAGTGTTCCAACCCGGATGACTTCAAGCTCAAAATGTCCGGTGTCTCGTCAACTTCGGACCTCTCATGGGATGCCTTTGACGGCACTGACGAAAAAGGTGAAGGAAAATAGCTCACAAAAACCGGACCGGACCGACCCCTGGCCGGCGGCACTGCGCATACTGACCCGCCGCGACTACAGTCAGAGCGAATTGCGCCAACGATTGACCGACAAAGGTTTTGACCCGGAACGGATAGACTTCGCTTTACAGCGCTGTCTTGAATTGGGTTATCTCGATGATGCCCGTTACGCCCTGAACCGGGCGACCAGCCTGATGAACCAGGGGCGCGCAGTCGGCAAACGGGTTCTGCTTGATCTGCGTCAAAGGGGTGTTAATGAAGAAATCGCCAATCGAGCATTGCAACGGGCTCGCGAGGCTTGTGATGAGGAACAATTACTGGCATCGCTCCTGGAACGTCGCTTTGCCAATTTCAGCTACGACTCTGCGCCGGCCAAAGAGCGGCGGAGGGTTGTACATTTTTTGCAACGACGCGGCTTCACAATCGACCGCATCATGGCTCAACTGACTCGGAAAGGCTTAGAAACGCGTGATGAAAACCGGTAGCGAAATACGTCAACTTTTTTTGAAGTTTTTTGAAGATCGAGGCCACACTGTTGTTGCGTCTTCTTCACTGGTCCCGCACAACGATCCGACGCTGCTTTTTACCAACGCCGGAATGAACCAGTTCAAGGACTGCTTTCTCGGCCAGGAAAAACGCCCCTACGTCCGGGCAACCACTTCACAGAAGTGCGTTCGCGCCGGGGGCAAACACAACGATCTGGAAAATGTCGGCCGTACTGCCCGTCACCACACCTTTTTCGAGATGCTCGGCAACTTCTCCTTCGGCGATTATTTCAAGAAGGAAGCGATCGCTTACGCCTGGGAGTTCCTAACAGTCGACATGGCTATGGATAAGGAACGCCTCTACGTTTCGGTTTACACCGACGACGACGAAGCCGCCGACATCTGGTTTGAACAGGAAGGGGTCCCACGAGAGCGAATTTTCCGATTCGAGGAAGACAACTTCTGGTCGATGGGCGACACCGGCCCCTGTGGCCCATGTACGGAAATTTTCTATGATAACGGTCCGGAAATCGGCTGCGACTCTCCGGACTGCACCGTCGGCTGTGATTGTGACCGCTACATGGAGATCTGGAACAACGTCTTCATGCAGTTTAACCGTCAGGCTGACGGCGAGCTGATTCCACTGCCAAAGCCTGCTGTCGACACCGGCATGGGTCTGGAAAGAATCACTACGGTTATGCAGGGTGTCCAGTCAAACTACGACACCAACCTGCTCCGCGACATTATTGGCTACATCGAAAAACTGTCCGGCAAAACCTACGGCGACAAGCTTGAAGATGATGTCTCCATGCGGGTTATGGCTGATCACAGCCGCGCCACTGCTTACCTGATCGCCGATGGCGTCATGCCAAGCAACGAAGGCCGTGGCTACGTGTTACGCCGCATTATGCGCCGCGCCATGAGACATGCCAAAATGCTCGGTTTTGCCGACCCGGTGCTCTACAAAACATCAACGTTCGTTCTCGACTTCATGGCCGAGGCTTACCCGCAGGAAGCGGAGCGTAAGGGCTTTGTCGCCAAGATTGTCGAGAAGGAAGAAGAACGCTTCATCCAGACCCTCGATAATGGCCTGCGCATCCTCAATGATCAGGTTGACATCCTGCGTAAAAATCAATCGACAGTCATCCCCGGCGACGTTCTATTCAAACTCTATGACACCTACGGCTTCCCCACTGACCTGACCGCCGACATCGTTGAAGCCGACGGTTTCAGTATCGATGAAGCTGGCTTTGAAAGCTGCATGGAAGAGCAGCGCAAGAAGGCTCGAAAGCATTGGAAAGGTTCCGGTGAAGAAGCGGTTGGTGCGATTTATCGTGAACTGATCGAGCAGGTCAACACTGTGAACTTCATCGGCTACAATGACATGCAGGCAAACAGCAAGGTTGTCGCACTTCTGCACGATGGCGAACAGGTCAGCCAGGCCAGAGTCGGAGAGCAGGTCGAAATTCTTGCCGAAACGACACCTTTCTATGGCGAATCAGGCGGCCAGGCAGGGGACATTGGCAGCATCAGCGCCGACGGCCTCAAGGTTGATATTATCGAAACCAGGAAACCGCTGCCGGAACTGATCGTACATGTCGGCAAGGTCACCGAAGGAA
>SBFN01000056.1 GCA_006226895.1 Deltaproteobacteria bacterium
TGACTGGCCGTCGCCTCGAGGATGATGATACACATGCCGGTGCAGATTGCGCTGACCCAGAAGAGCAGGGGCAGCATCGGGTTGTACCAGAGGTTGTGTAATTTATCGACTGCGATCAGGAAGAAGGTGCCGAGGGTGCTTTGGTGCAGGGTCGAAATGGCCGCCGCGGCAATGACCAGCGGCATCTCCAGCCAGCGCAGCACGCGCAACGACACTTTCCAGCCGAACTTTTCCGCCACAGGATGGAGCAGTTCGAGTACCAGTACCGTGGTATAGGCCATGACGCACATGGCGACTTCGAACATCGGCGACTCGAGGTTCCAGTAGCGGATTACGTACCAACCTCTCTGCGGTTGACCAAGATCCAGCAATAAACCGACCGAGACCAGTGAATATCCGAGAAAACCGGTGACGATCGATGGCCGCACCAGCGGTTCGAGTTTCTTGATGCCGAAACAATGGACGATCGCACCGAGAGTGAATGCTCCGGCCGCCAGTGGCACGCAGGTCACCACGTCGAAGGATATCCACAGACCCCAGGGGTAATCGTCGTTGAGGTTGGTTGTCTTGCCGAGACCATAGATAAAGCGGAGCATACCGGCAACGACTCCGGTGCCGACCAGCAGCATCAGCAGCTTGACGAACCAGTGATAGCCGACCACTTCATCAAATACGCGTCGTATAGTGCTCATTCCCGGTCCTCCTTCCCCTGTTCAGGCGTCTCTTCCGGCTGCTTCTCCTGCTGTTCCTTCTGTAAACGTTCACGTCGGTGGGTGATCCATGCGAAGGCGGAAAGGCCCCCGCCAACGGTCAGGAAAGCTCCGGGAACATAGCGGAGCGCTGCCCATGTGTATTCCGGAAGAGGTCGGAAAGTGACCTGTTTGAAACCGAGTTCATCGAAAGGCAGGTTGCTCAGGTACAGCACACAGGTCCCACCTGCATCCTCCTTGCCATAGACCTTATTGATATAGCGCTCAGGGTTACGCGCCAGGCGCCGCTCGGCTTCAGCGAGCATCTCGTCGCGAGAGCCGTAAGTGATCGCCGTTGGACAGGTTGTCGCGCAGGCCGGCCACAGACCCTCTTTAACCCGGCTGTAGCAGCCGGTGCATTTTCTGACCAGGGGCAAGCCTTTACTCCACTCGTACTTCGGTACCCCGAATGGACAGGCAATCATACAATAGCGACAGCCGATGCAGCGTTCGGGACGGTAGACCACCGGGCCTTCCTCAGTCTTGTAAAAGGCAGCAACCGGGCAGACAGAAGCGCAGGCCGGTTCGTTGCAATGCATGCACATCTCTTTGTAGAAGGCGAACTCGTTCTGTCCGTGTCTCTTGTAATCCCGGAACTTGATGCGCGTGAATGTATATTCAGACATTGCAGGTGGGTTCTGATATCCCTCACCATCAAAGAATTTGGTGTCTTCTGCCTGAAGTTCGTTCCACTGTTTGCATGCCACCTGGCAACCACGGCAACCTGTGCATTTGGTCATATCGATGAGAAACGTGCTGGTTTGGGAAAATTTATTGTCGTCGCTCATGACTTTTTCCCTCCCTTTTCGATATTGCATAGAAATGCTTTGTACTCCGGGATATGGGTGTTGGCATCACCGACAGCATCGGTCAGGATGTTGGCGCTGTCCCCTTTTGCTATACCGTTAAAGCCGAAGTGCCAGGGGATCGCAACCTGCTCCACCATTTTCCCGCCAACGCGCAACGGCCTGATTCGGCTGGTGACCAAAGCCTGGGCCTCGATCGAACCACGTTTGGTGCTGATGGTCACCATCTCGCCATTGGCGACGCCTTTCTTTATCGCCAGTTCTTTACTCATCTCAACAAACATGTCTGGTACCAACTCCGCAAGCCATGGCAGGTTACGGGTCATAGCACCGGCCTGCCAATGTTCTGAGACACGGCAGGTTGTTGCTATATAGGGGAACTTGCCTGATTTGTTGATCTTGCCTCTGCGGTCAAGTGCCGGATTGCTCTGCTGTTTGCTCATCAGATTGCCGATTGGGCTCTCCATCGGCTCGTAATGCTCTGGCACCGGGCCGTCGGCAAGCCCGGCCGCGAAGAGACGGCCATGCCCCTCGGCGACCATGATGAAGGGATGTCGGGCGCCGTCCTTGCTCATCGGTGGCCAGCCGCCATCAGGAATATCTCCTTCCCAGGCGGCGGTTTTCTCGTTCCAATTGATGATTGGCTTGTCCGGGTTCCATGGTTTGCCGTTTAAATCTACAGAGGCACGGTTGTATAGAACGCGGCGATTCAGCGGCCAACACCAGGCCCACTCGTGGAAAAAGCCCATTCCGGTGGGGTCAGTCGTGCCAGTACGCTGCATCATATTGCCTTCCTGGGGATAGGAACCGCAGTAGAGCCAGTTGCCGCTAGCTGTTGAACCGTCGGCTTGAAGAGAGGTGAAGTTTTGCACCTGCTCCCCTTTATTGAAGGTTTTGCCGTTGATCTCAACATTGCGGGTGAATTTGCCATTACATTCACGGGCAACCATGTCGATATCCGGTTCGTGACCATCCCCATAGTTCCAGTCAAGATCGACGATTGGCCCCGGGAACACACCATCCTTGGAATAAAGAGCTTTCAATTTATTGATCCACTGGTCGACAAAGAAAGCGTCACTCTCTGCATTGCCGGGCGGCTCAACAGCCTTGTAGCGCCACTGCGCCCAGCGTCCGGAGTTGGAGATACTGCCTTGCTTCTCCACCGAGGAGGCTGCCGGCAGCAAGAAGACTTCCGTGTCGACATCTTTTGGGTCGACACCCGGCCGCTTCCAGAAAACCGAGGTTTCTGTCTCCCATAGATCAGCGGCAACCATCCATTTCAGGTTGCCGAGCCCTTCGGCAATAGACCCCGCATCGGGGCCGCCGACAATTGGGTTGGTGCCCATCAGAACCAGGCCTTCAAAGCCGCCATCCTGTAACCTGTCCATCACTTTAAGGAATGAGTAGTTGCCGCTGCGTTTAGGCAGGTAGTCGTATGCGAAGTCGTTTTCTGCTGTTGCCGCATCACCCCAGAAAGCCTTGAGCAGACTTGTCATGTACTTGGGAGTATTGCTCCACCAATTGGCGCTCTTTGGATCTTTGGTCTTGGGAGTCCATTTTGCAAGGTAATCCTTCAGAGTCCGGTTCTCGAAGGTCGGAGCATTCAGGTAGCCGGGCAGGATGTGGTAGAGCAGGGCGTAGTCGGTCGACCCCTGGACATTGCATTCGCCGCGCAGGGCATTAATGCCACCACCGGCGAGGCCGATGTTGCCGAGCAGTAATTGCAGCATTGCGTAGGAACGAACATTTTGCGTGCCGGTGGTGTGTTGAGTGGTTCCCATGGCGTACATGATAGTCGCCGCTTTGCCCGCCCTGCCGGTGCTGCAGAAAGTGCGGGCAACGTTCAGATAATCCTGGATTGCGGTGCCGGTAATCTCGCAGACCTTTTCAGGTGAATACCGGGCATAATGTTGCTTGAGCAGTTGGTAAACGGTGCGCGGATTCTCCAGGCTGTTATCACGCCGCGGGTTTCCATCTTCGTCAACCTGGTAAGCCCATGATCCGTTGTCGTAACTGTTGTTGTCAGGATCATATCCGGAGAAAAGACCATCGTCGAAAGCATAATCTTCGTCGACCAGAAACGCCGCGTTGGTGTAGTTGACCACGTACTCCCTGTGGATTGAATTGTTCTCCAGTGCGTAATGGATGATTCCGCCGATGAAAGCGACATCCGTGCCAGGACGCAACTGGGCATAGATGTCCGACTTGGAGGAGGTTCTGGTGTAACGCGGGTCGACGGAAATCAATTTGCCGCCGTTATCCATCGATTTTTCGACCCAACGAAAAGAAATCGGATGGTTCTCTGCCGGATTTGAACCGATGCACAGAATGACATCGGCGTGCTGGATGTCAATCCAGTGATTGGTCATTGCTCCACGACCGAACGTGGCTGCCAGACCGGCAACCGTAGCGCTGTGTCATATCCGGGCTTGATGTTCCAGATAGCCAACCCCCATTGCGCGGGCGAATTTGCTTAGCAGATAGCATTCTTCGTTGTCGAGGGCTGCCCCGCCGAGGATCGCCATGCCATCATTGCGGTTGACGGTGTACCTTTCACCTTTGATCTTTTCCTCTTTGACGAAGTTTCGATCACGAGTCTCCTTCATCAACTCGGCGATTCTGTTCATCGTCCAGTCCCAGGACTTCTCTTCCCAGGTGTCGCTCTTCGGTGCCCGGTATTTGACTTTCGTCAGGCGTCGCTCGTTATTGGCCACCTGGAACATCGCGCTCCCCTTGGAGCAGAGCGAACCTTCATTGATCGGATGTTCGGTGTCGCCCTCGATGTTGACGACCTTGCCGTTCTTGGTGTGCACAACCATGCCGCAGCCAACCGCACAATAGGGGCAGACCGTGGTCGTTACCTCGAGACCTTTGGTTCTCAACTCCGTTGAATCAGCACTTGCTTTAGCCGGTTTTCCGCTCACCGCAACGCTACCAGCGGCAAGGGCGCTACCTTTGAGGAAGTTTCGTCTGGAAATGTCCATCTCTTCTCTCCTTAAACTAAAAACGTATAAACGTAGTGTTAATTTTTATAAGTGACGGAGACGAGGAAAAGGTCAGGGTCAAAAGTCAAAACCTAAGCATTAAAAATTTAACAGATTGCTTTGAATTGTCTAATTTATGACATGTTGTTTGAGGGGAAGGAGGCTTCAGGTGTCGTTTGAGCCAGCAAAGTGAAAACAGCGCCGTTTAGATCATCCGATTCGTATTACGTGATCTTTGATCGCTTTTTTGTTTGGGTCTGGTGTCGATAGCTTTAAAATCATTGGAGATCTTATTCCGGAAAAGTATTA
>SBFN01000086.1 GCA_006226895.1 Deltaproteobacteria bacterium
GCCATGGAAATCCGTAAGGACGCCATGAGCAATCCGCTCTACGCAGGAACCCTGGTTGCAGAAGATGAAAAGGCGATCTGCCTTTACCTGCCAATCACGGACAAAACCTTCAGTTACAACGTAGCCAACCTGGTTCGCACCCTGACTGCCGACTGGCCGGAAGAGGACAGGGTATACATCACGGGTTTGCCCGTGGCAGAAGATACCTTTGGCGTAGAGATGCTGGTGCAAATGGCAACCTCTGCGCCCATGGCCGGCCTGGCGATCTTTCTTCTTCTACTCTTCTTTTTCCGTAAATTCAGCTTGATTATTGCTCCGATGGTGGTGGCGATTGTCAGCGTCGTCTGCGCCATGGGTCTTTTGATCGGACTCGGCTTCGACGTGCACATCATGAGCTCGATGATCGCCATTTTCCTGATGCCGATCGCCGTGGCCGATTCAGTGCATATCTTAAGCGAGTTCTACGACAGCTATCATCGCTACCAGGATAAGGCTGAAACCTTGCGTGCAGTTATTGGTCATCTTTTCCGACCGATGCTGTTTACCACTTTGACCACCATGGCTGGCTTCGCTTCTTTGGCGACAACGCCGATTCCACCGGTGCAGGTTTTCGGTTTGCACATCGCTTTCGGCGTGGCGGTGGCCTGGTTGATGAGCATGACGCTGATTCCTGCCTACGTGATGCTTTTTGTTCCGCAAAAAAACCTTGAATCGCTGACCGCAGATCCCTCTGAAAATCACGCAAAAGCTGGTCCGCTGAATCGTTTTCTGGTTGGCCTCGGCCACTTCAGCACGATGCGGCGCAAGCCGATTGTGCTGATTGTCTGCGTCCTGGTTGCGATCGCCATCTACGGCATCAGCACCATCAGCGTTAATGACAATCCGGTTAAATGGTTCATGCCCGATCATGAGATTCGTGTCGCTGACAATGTTCTCAACCGTCACTTCGGCGGGACCTATACCGCCTACCTGACCTTGGCAGCGACCCGCCCCGGGCAGTGTAACTGTGTCGAGAAGGCAATTATCCTGGAGACGGAAACCGAAGCGCGATTCGCAAAAATTTTCCCGCAGGAGACCAAACGCTTCCTCGCTGAAATAAACACCCTGCAAGAGCGCTACGGAACCATCTCAGCGGCGGATGCCCACAAAGCCTTTGTCGAACTGGTTCGTGCCGCCGAAGAGATTGACAGTGAAGTGCTTTCCTCCTGGTTTGAGCTTGCCGACAGAGTCAATTACCTGGTTGCCAAAGATCTGGGTTGGGACCGTTTCACTGCTGAACTTGCCGCTTTTGAAGGTGTGCGCAGTAGAGACCGGCAAGCCTTGCTTGAAGCCCTGGCCGGACAGGAAGCGTTAACCGGGGAAGACTTGATCAATGCCGCCCTGAAGGTTTGTGATCGTTTTACCTCCCTCTCTTTCACTGATTTTGTTTACGAGATGGAAGCGGAAATGACCGCCCCGCTCTTCAAACAGCCGGCGATGCTGAACTATCTGGAGGGGTTGCAAGAGGCGTTGGCAAAGCATCCTGTGGTCGGCAAAAGCACCTCGGTCGCTGACGCCTTGCACAAGGCAAACTTTGAGCTTAACTACCTGGCAGCTCCCGCCGGACTGGCCGAGACGGAATTGAGCGCTTACACAGAGCGCAATCAGAAGCACTTCGCCGTGCCTGATAGTGCTGCGGGTGTCGGCCAGGTTTATGTGCAACTGGAAGGCATGAAGAAAAAGGACAGCCTCTTCCACATGGTGACCCGCGATTACCAGGAGGCCAACCTCTGGGTACAGCTGACCAGTGGCGACAATCAGGACATGGAAAAGGTCGTGGCCATTGTCGATGAGTACCTGGCAGCCCATCCTTCACCGACCCCCCTGAAAGCTGAATGGGCGGGCTTGACCTATCTCAACGTCGTCTGGCAGGACAAAATGGTCAAGGGCATGATGGGCTCGCTGGCCGGCAGCTTTGCCGTTGTTCTGATTATGATGACGTTGCTCTTTCGGTCTCTGCTCTTCGGTGCCTTGGCGATGATTCCCCTGACCGTCACGATCACCCTTATTTACGGTATTATCGGTCTGGTCGGCAAGGACTACGATATGCCGGTTGCGGTTCTTTCGGCGTTGACTCTTGGTTTAAGTGTCGACTTCGCGATTCATTTCCTGCAGCGGGCCCGCGACCTGCAGGAAGAACTCGGCAGCTGGCGGGCGGCCAGCCTGGAGATGTTCAAGGAACCTGCCATGGCGATCAGCCGTAATGCGATCATTATTGCCGTTGGCTTCACACCGCTGTTACTGGCGCCCCTGGTCCCCTATCGGACGGTCGGTTTTTTTCTCGCAACGATTATGGCGGTTTCCTGGCTGGCAACGCTCTTTATCCTACCTGCCTTGCTGACAACATGGAGGAAGGCGGCTTTTGGTGGTGACGAGATTTCAAACGACGACCAAACCGGTGAGACAAAGCGTAACGCAAAAGCGCAAAGTTAGAGGGAAAGGTAAAAGTCAAAACACGATTTTTAGGTTTCAGTTTTAAAAACAAAAAGATTCTAAGGTTTACCCTTTGCGCCTTGCCGGTTTTCCTCTGCGTCTTTGCGTTACGTTTTTGCAATTGCTTGGGTCCTGGAACAGAGACTGAAAGGAAAGGATATGCAACTTATGAGGATTTTCTGGCTGGTTCTGGCCGTTACGGTAATGACAACGATGAACCCGTCGGCGGCAGAACTCACTGCTGACGAAGTCATCGCAAAAGCCAACCAGGCCGCCTACTACGCGGGGAAAGATGGTCGCTCCGCAGTGCGGATGACGATCAGCGATGCCCAGGGCGGTACCCGGCAAAGGGCATTTACCATCCTGCGCATGAACAGTGATGACGATAACCAGAAATTCTACGTCTATTTCACCGCGCCGGCCGACGTCCGCAAGATGGCTTACCTGGTCTGGAAGAATGTTGGAGGAGAAGATGACCGCTGGCTCTGGCTGCCAGCGCTGAATCTGAAAAAGCGCATCGCACCTGGCGACAAGCGCACCAGCTTCGTCGGTTCTGACTTTCTCTACGAAGACGTCTCAGGTCGAAGCCCGGAGGAAGACAGCCATGAATTGATCGAAGTTACTGATCAGCACTACCTAATCAGGCATGTCCCGAAAGCCCCGGGAACGGTCGAATTCGCCTGGTACCAAACCTGGATTGACCGGCAGACGTTCCTGCCGATGCGGGCCGAATACTACGAGGCCTCAGGTGAGCGATACCGCGAGGTCGAAGCCATGAAAGTGGAAACCGTACAAGGTCACCCGACAGTGATGGTCGCCGAAGCGCGTGACCTGATATCCGGCACCAGCACCCGCAACGAGTTCAGCAAAGTGGAATACGATCTCGGTTTGAAAGAGCAGATTTTCACCGAGCGCTTCCTGCGTCGACCACCACGCGAAGTCACCCGCTAAGAGAGCCTTCCATGTTTTTAAAAAAGCTTACCATTGGCCTCTGCCTCGGCTTCTGCATGATCTCTTCGGCCGCGGCCATAGAGCTTCCCGACCTGCAGTCCGACTTACACGGTTTTGTGGATGCCCGTTATGGTCAACGTCTGCAGGATGATCCTAATGAGGATGATCAGATTCTGGCGGAAGCGCGTCTGCAGCTTGAGCTCAGCCGTATGGGCGATTGGGCAACCCTGCAACTTAAATCCGATTTCTACTACGATGATGTTGTTGATCAGGACGATATCGATCTCGAAGATGGGACCGGCTGGCTCGATCTGCGCGAAGCCAATCTAAGCTTCTCGCCACAGGCTATCACCGACATAAAAATCGGCCGCCAGATCCTTACCTGGGGCACCGGCGACCTGCTCTTTATCAATGATCTCTTCCCCAAGGACTGGCCTTCTTTTTTCAGCGGCCGACACGTCGACTACCTCAAGGCGCCATCTGATGCGGCCCTGATCAGTTTTTTTCCGGAATGGGCCAATATCGACGTCGTCTATACACCGGTCTTTGACGCGGATCGATATATCACCGGTGAGCGGATTTCTTACTGGAGTCCGGCCCTGGATAGGCGTGCCGGGAAAGAGGACATCATCAAAACAGATCGTCCCGATGATTGGTTTAAAGACGATGAGTGGTCTCTTCGCCTATCGCGCAATCTGGCCGGTTACGAAGTCGCCCTTTATGGCTACGACGGATACTGGAAGAGCCCGACCGGGTTTGATCCTCTGGCCAACAAGGCAACCTTCCCCCGCTTGCGCTCCGTGGGCGCCAGTATAAGGGGAAATCTCGGCAAAGGGATTGCTTCTGTGGAGACCGGCTACTACGATTCCCGGGATGACAGCAACGGCAAAGACCCACTGGTGCCTAACAGCGAGTGGCGCGGCTTGCTTGGCTACGAGCAGGAACTCATGCAGAATTTTACGGCCGGGGTGCAATACTACTTCGAAGCCATGCAGAATTACGATCGCTATCGCGACAGCCTGCCCGCAACAGCCTCCTCCAAAGACGAATGGCGTCACCTGTTGACGATGCGCCTGACATGGCAGCTACTTAGTCAGAACCTTAGCCTGTCGCTTTTCAACTTCTGGTCCCCGAGCGATCAGGACGGTTACCTGAGACCTGTGGTGGCATACAAAATCACCGATGCCTGGCAGGTAAGTGCAGGAGTCAATTTTTTCTGGGGTGAAGAAGACCATACATTTTTCGGTCAGTTCGACAACAACAATAACATCTATGCCGGCCTGCGCTACAGTTTCTGACCGGCACTTGCACAACCTTTTAAAAAGGAGTGGTAACCATGACTATCAACCGTTATCTGCGCATGATCGCAGGCTTTTTCGTTATGCTCAGCGTGGGTCTCTCTCAAGTTCATTCC
>SBFN01000187.1 GCA_006226895.1 Deltaproteobacteria bacterium
TGGTCGCTGGTGACGGCTGGCAGGTCAAGTTCTTCTCGCAGCAGATTAATCGCCTTGGTCAGATCGGGGATGGAATCGACCAGAGTACCGTCGAGATCGAAGAGGAAAGTATCAATAGACATATAAAAACCTGAGGCCTGTTTAAGCCATAATCCGTAAGTTTTAAGCTGTAAGGTTTAAACTTAAAGCTTATAGCTCTATCGCTTGCAGTTTTGTCTCTATCTTTCGCCAAAGATCGCAGTGCCGACGCGCACCATGGTCGAGCCTTCTTCGACGGCCACTTCAAAGTCATGGCTCATGCCCATGGAGAGTTCCTGCATGCTGACCTTTGGCAGGCCCAGAGCAGCAATGGCTTCTGCCAGCTCACGCAGCTGCCGGAAGTAAGGGCGCACTTCTTCCGGGTCAGCGCCCCAGGGGGGCAGTGCCATCAGGCCCTTGATGCGGAGGTGCGGCAGTTGTGCGACCTTGCGAGCCAAGTCGACCAGGGCCTCAGCGGTGGTGCCCCCTTTGCTCTCCTCTTCGCCCAAATTGACCTGAAGGAGAATGTCGACGCACGCGTCGTCCTTGCCCCACTGACGATCTATCTCTTCTGCCAGAGAGAGGCGATCAACCGAGTGAATCATGGCCACCTTGCCGCGCAGGTATTTTACCTTGTTGGTCTGCAGCGCGCCGATAAAGTGCCATTCGACCTCAGTGGTTACCTCATCAATTTTGGCAATACACTCCTGCACGTAGCTCTCTCCGAACAACCTCTGCCCGGCGCTTGCTGCTGCCTCTATGTCCGAGGCAGGCTTTTTCTTGGAGACCGCGATCAGCCGCACGCTTGCAGGGTCACGTTGGCACCCCTGGCATATGGTTGCGATGCGTGCCGAGATTCGCTTGATGTTGTCTGCGATATTCATAAGAGGTCAGTCTGGGATAGCAAAAAGTTCTATTGCGCCGAGTTCTTCAAGGGCAGCAATGACTTCACAGAGGGGTATGCCGACGACATTGGTGTAGCTGCCTTCAATTCTGGGAACCATGAATGAGCCAATCCCCTGGATAGCGTAGGAGCCAGCCTTGTCAAAGGGTTCCCTGGTGGCAATGTACCCTTCAATTTCCTGCCTTGTCAAACTCTTGAAAAAGACCCTGGTGGTGACCGCCGCGCTGATTGTGCGACCCGTCTGTCGATCGTGAACGGCGTAGCCGGAGATGACGCGATGACTGCGGCCGGAAAGGCTCGAGAGCATAAGTGCGGCCTCTGTCGCATCAACCGGTTTGCCGAGGATGTCTTCGTCGCGGACCACAACGGTGTCGCTACCGATGAACCAGCGCCCGCGTTGATCGGGGCGGTTGGCAACCTCCATGGCCTTGTCACAACTCAGGCGCACGACGTGAGCTTCGGGTGTTTCATCTTGCAAAAGGCTTTCGTCTGCACTGCTTGGCACGACCTGAAAGGTGATGCCGACCTGGCTGAGAAGCTCGCGACGACGGGGTGACGCTGAAGCGAGGACAATATCCTGAAGCTCTTGAGGCATGTGTGACTTCCGATGCTTGCTTGGGTGGTTAATCTTGATGCGAGAGAAGGGTTTGACCTTCCATTTTGGCTTCGTAAAGAACCAGGCGATTGCGCCCTGATTGTTTGGCGCTGTAGAGGGCCAGATCTGCTGCATGGATGAGTTCATTGACCGTAACGCCATCTGCGGGGAAGGTCGCGATGCCGATGCTGGTTGTCAGACGACCGAGAGGCAGGTGGTTTTCACCCGGGAAACTCTCGGCTTCTATGGCCCGGCGAAAGCGTTCGCCGACAAAAACAGATTCTTTTTTTCCGGTTCCCGGCAGGATCAGGCAAAACTCTTCTCCTCCGTAACGGGTGACGACATCCATTTCGCGGGCCGAACGACGCAAGATCTCAGCCGTTTTGCGTAGGGCGTTGTCTCCCGCCAGGTGGCCACACAAGTCATTATAAATTTTAAAGTTGTCCAGGTCGGCCAGGATGATGCAGAAGGTCTGTTGTTGGCGCTCACCGCGGCTGAATTCCTCTTGTAAACGGTCTTCGAAAAAGCGCCTGTTATAGAGACCGGTCAGCGGGTCGGTGATGGCGAGTTGCTCAAACTTGCCGGCTTTCTCCAGAGTCGCGGCCCGATCGATCATGAGTACGGCATGGCCGGTAAACGTCTGTATCAGGTTGAGGTCGGCTTCGGTAAAGTTGATGCCATGTTCCTTGTCTGCCAGGTTGAGAACGCCGATCAGTCGCTCATTGGCTTCGAGAGGCAGGCTGATAAAGGACTTGGTTTTGAAGCGCGGCCGGTTTTTGGTGGCAACGCGGGTGTCCCTCTCTATATCGTTGACCAGCATCGGGAAGCCACTCTTGGCAACCTGACCGGCAATCCCTTCGCCGTAGGCAACCGACATGGTATTGGCCAGGGAGGAGGACATCCCCTTGGCGGCCTCTATCTTCAAAGTTCCCTCTGTCTCATGCAGGAGCATCAGGGAGCCACTGGTTGCGGTCAGCAGTTCGGCGGACATCTCAAGGATCTGCTTGTAGAGATCTCGGCGGTTATCAACCAGGGAGAGCTCGCTGATCATGGCAACCATGCGCGTGGAGAACTGTCGCTCAAGATGACGTCCTTCGGCGGTTTTCAGACTTTCCAGGCGGCTTGCCAGACGATTGACGAGGAGTTCGATCAAGGCCTGGTCACGGCTGTGAAGATTGACGTCCAGGATGACGATGGCTCCCAGGTAACTGTTGCTCTCCTTTAGCGGGAACAGATGCGCCGTTTGTGTTTCCAGCCCGGGGAAGAATTTGGGCAACTCACCGCCAGTGAGTATCTCCGGATATCCGGTTGTATTCTCAAAGTGGGCGGCGAGATATTTCTGGTCCAGTTGAAAGCTCTCCGGATCAAGACCGAGTGTTGAGTGAACGGTCATGTAGAGACCCGGTTGCTGCAAAACGATCAGAACTTTGGGCAGGTTAAAGAGGACAACCAGGGCTTCACTGACGATGTCTACCGCATGCTCACTCTCTGTGCAGTCGGCGAGATCCCGAGTCAGATTCTGAACGGCTTCCAGTCTTTTCGTGGTGCGGGTCAAGCTGAGGGAGTGCAGCTGCTGGTCGAGTAGTCGTGGCAGTGACCGGGAGATCTCATCGGCCATGGATTCGGCTTCTGAGAGGCTGAGCCGTTGAGGTGTGTTTCCTGATTCGAGAACCAGGGGGTTGCCTTGGTGGTGATTCTCCCTCTCCTGTTTGCGGCGTGCTGTTTCGCTCTGTTCAAAAACCCCGCCGCCGAGCAGGCAATCGGGAAGATCACTGCTTTCAGGCAGAGGTACGATGAAACAGATGAAGCCTTGTGCACAGCTTTGGATGACAGGCTGGTTGGTCAGCATGGCTTGTGAGATGCCGGTTTCCCAGGCCCGGCAGCACTCAGCGCTACAGCGGGGTTCGTCGCTGAGGGGAGCGCAGACGGTGTGCATTGCTGCGAGAAGGCCTCCACGGCCCTGTTCTTCAGAATAAAGAGCGAGGTTGAACGGCACGCTGAGCGGATGCTGGCGCAGCATTTCAAGCAGGTCTCGTGAATCGACCAGTTTGATAGATGATGTGCTGGTATGTGCCACCGCTGGCTCCCGGTCCGATTTAAAGATACAAACAGATTGCGCGACATGAAATATTTGCTGATGTTAACGCTTAACGCTAACAGGTATTTAGTTTTCTTGCAATCCCGTAGACGTTACTGTTTCTCAGCTTTAAACCACAGATCAAGGTCTGTCAGGGCACGATCTGCCAGGGCCTGACGACGGTCACGGCGCTTGCGGATACGTTGCTCAAGTGCCGGGAAGAGGCCGTAGGTGATATTCATCGGCTGAAAGTTCTCCGCTGATGCTGCAACCGGGTAGTTGAGCAAGGCCCCCAGCGCCGTCGTCAACGGTGGCGACAGGAAGTTATGTTCCCGATAAAAGGCCGCGGCCGAGAGACCGGCTAAAAAGCCGCTGGCGGCAGATTCGACATAGCCTTCGACGCCAGTGATCTGCCCGGCAAAGAAGATATGGGGAGCTCCCTTCAATTGCATGGTCTCGGTCAGGCAGGCGGGCGCATTGATGAAAGTGTTGCGGTGCATGCTGCCAAGTCGGGCGAATTTGACCTTCTCCAGGCCGGGTATGGTGCGAAAGACGCGCTCCTGTTCCGGGTACGTCAATTTGGTCTGAAATCCGACCAGATTGTAAAGATTGGCGTGTTTGTCATCCTGGCGCAACTGAATGACAGCGAAGGGATCGCGCCCGGTTCGCGGGTCACGCAGACCGACCGGTTTCATGGGACCAAAGGCCAGCGTCATCTCGCCGCGTTCGGCAAGAACTTCCACCGGCATGCAGCCTTCGAAGTGGACCACCTTTTCAAAATCATGTGGAATGACCTTGTCCCCTTTGCGCAGGGCCTCGACGAAGGCGAGGTACTGTTCTTTGTCAAAGGGGCAATTGAGGTAATCTGCGCCGCCACGATCGTAGCGTGAGGCAGCATAAACCTGTTCCATATCGATCGAATCAGCTTCTACGATCGGCGCTATGGCATCACAGGTGCTCCTGGCCTGTCAGGGCCCCGATCTTTTCAGCCAGAGCATCAGAGGTAAGTGGACCGCTGGCGATGATCACAATACGGTCATCGGGAATCTCTGTGATCTCCTGTCGGTGCAGGGTAATCAGGGGATGCTCATCGATGCTGCGGGTGATCTGCTCGGCAAAGCCTTCCCGGTCGACAGCTAGAGCTCCTCCGGCCGGAACCGCATGTGCATCGGCGGTTGTGATGAAAAGGCTGCCACAACGGCGCAGCTCTTCCTTCAGAAGCCCGACCGCGTTGTGCATGCCAGTGCCGCGCAGGGAGTTGGAGCAGACCAGTTCGCTGAGATGGTCACTTTGATGTGCGGGTGTCATCCGCTGCGGGCGCATCTCAAAGAGATCGACCGGGATGCCTTTGCCGGCAATTTGCCAGGCGGCTTCACAGCCGGCGAGGCCGGCACCGATAATTGTGATGGGTGTCATGATGGCTATTCCAAAGGGGTAAGAGTTGTTTATTGCCGTGAATCAATAGTTTAGCGGGTATATGGTGTGATAAGCAAAACTAAAAGCTCAATTCTGACAGTTGCTCTCTGCGTCTCAGCGTCTTTGCGTTAATTAATGGTTTAAAGTTGACCTGTTTATATATTTCCAGTATGGAGTCGTGCAAAGGACAGAAAAGGCCGAGCAATCAGCCCGGCCTTTTCTTGTTTGTATATCAACCTTGACTCAGGCGTCTTTTTTCGTCGTTTTCTTGGCGGCCGGTTTTTTTGCTGTTGCCTTTTTCGTTGTGGTCTTTTTCGCTGGCGCCTTCTTGGTCGTAGTCTTCTTGGCTGGAGCTTTTTTGGCGGCCGGTTTGACCTCGGGCTCAATCAGGGTGATCAGATAATCACATTCCTCTTGAGGACACTTGCGCACGGTGCCTGCACGCTTGGTGGTCTTCTCGACGGTCAGCGGGAAAGCACATTTCGGACAAGGCTCTTCAAAAGGCTGATCCCAGAGTGCGAATTTGCACTTCGGGTAGCGGTTGCAGGAATAGAAGATTTTGCCGTAACGACTCTTCTTTTCCATGATCTCGCCTTCCTTGCAGGAAGGGCAGACGATGTCGAGTGATTTCGGTTTGATCAGCGGCTGGTTGTTCTTGCAGTCCGGATAGCCTGAACAGGCCAGGTATTTGCCGTATCGTCCTTCTTTAAACTGCATCGGTTTGCCGCATTTTTCACATTTTTCGTCAGAAAGAACAACCTCTGCGTTACGCTCGCCGTTGACCGGGCGGGTGTATTTGCATTCGGGGTAGCCGTCGCAGGCGATGAAGTAACCGTTGCGGCCGTACTTCTTGGTCAGTTGTTGCCCGCATTCAGGGCATTTCTCATCAAGAGGCTCACCGACAAAGCGGACTTCTTTGACAACCTCGACCTCTTGCTTGAAGGGAACCCAGAAGTTTTTCAAAAAAGACTTCCATTCGCCTTTGCCAAGAGCAATGGCGTCGAGATCGTCTTCCATGTTGGCGGTAAACTGGTAGTCGACGTACTTGTCGAAACACTGTAACAGAAAGCGAATGACTTCTCGCCCGAGGTCCTGCGGATGGAATACACGCTTGATCAACTGCACGTAGTTGCGCTCTACAAGGGTGTTCATCGTGGCGGCGTAAGTCGATGGTCGGCCGATACCGTTCTCTTCCAGAATCTTAACCAGAGAGGCTTCCGTATAACGTGGTGGCGGCTGGGTGGTATGCTCTTCGCCCTGCAGCTCTTCGAAGCTCAGGGCCTCTTTCTCCTCCAGGCTGGGAAGGAGACCTTCAACTTCCTCGCTCTCCGTGTCCTTGCCCTCAATGTAGACTTTCATGAAACCCGGGAAGCGAACCACCTGTCCCGAAGAACGGAACAGGAATTTGTCACCGGCGAGAATATCGATTGTGGTCGCGTCGAGCAGGGCATCTGCCATCTGGGCTGCAATGGTACGCTCCCAGATCAGCTTGTAAAGCCTTAGCCCATCGCTATCGAGAAAGGTCTTGAGCGTTTCCGGGTGGCGTTCCAGGCCGGTGGGACGAATCGCTTCGTGAGCCTCCTGTGCGTTTTTCGCTTTGCTTTTGTAGGTGCGGGGCTTGGCGGGAACATACTCTTTGCCGAAGCGTTCCTCAATCACCTGGCGAGCCTCTTCGATGGCAACGTTGGACAGGGTGACAGAGTCGGTACGCATATAGGTGATCAGGCCTACGGGGCCATCGCCGGTATCAACACCTTCGTAGAGTTTCTGGGCCGTTGACATCGTCTTGCGCGCCGAGAAGCCGAGCTTGCGGTTGGCTTCCTGCTGCAGGGTGCTGGTGGTAAAGGGCGCCGCCGGGCGGCGCTTCTTTTCCGTGCGGTTGATCGTTGAGACCTGTACCGGAAGAGCCTTGATCTCTTCAACAAGAGCCTCTGCCGATTTCTGGTCGGCAATCACCTGGTAGGCGTTTGACTCAAGGTTTTTGGCGCTGGAGGCAACCTTCTTGCCATCGATGGTGTGCAGCCTCGCCGAAAAAGTGGTCTTCTCAGCGTTGGCCATAGTGGCCTCGATGGTCCAGTAATCCTTGGATTGAAAGGCTTCGATCTCTGCTTCGCGTTCGCAGATCAGGCGCAGGGCCACTGACTGTACGCGACCTGCCGAGCGGCTTCCGGGGATCTTGCGCCACAGCACCGGGGACAGGTTAAAGCCAACCAGGTAGTCGAGGATGCGGCGGGCTTGTTGAGAATCAACCATTTCCGTCGAAATCTGGCGCGGGTTGGCGATTGCTTCGTTGACAGCGTCCTTGGTGATTTCGTGAAAAACCACCCGGCTGACATGAGGGGAATCGCCTTTTTCATCGACGCCGAGGGCTTCCAGAAGATGCCAGGCGATCGCTTCTCCTTCGCGGTCGGGGTCAGTTGCGAGGACCAGGTTGTCAGCTTTTTTGAGAGCTTGTTTCAGAATCGTCAGCTGTTTCTTGGCTTTGGCTGACACGACATACTTGGGGAGGAAGTCGTTATCGACGTCAACGGAACCGTCTTTGCTGGGGAGGTCTCTAACGTGCCCGTAGGACGCCAGGACCTGATAACCTTTGCCGAGAAACTTCTCGATGGTTTTGGCCTTGGCCGGTGACTCAACGATAACCAGTGAATTTGCCATAATATTCAGTCAAATCTTCTCTTGGAAATGAAAAAGGCCGCAGAATGTCCTGCAGCCTTTAGCTTGTTAGTTAAGTAGGCGTTGCCAGTCATCTTCAAGCAGACAGTCGAACTCCCTGCGCCATTCGTTCTGTGAGTTGGCGAACATGGCCAGCACCGTAATGGTTTTAATCTCTTTCAGGGTGACTTCGTCTTCTGCCATCAGCAGAGCCTTGTCGATGACTTCTTCCTGAACGTCGTCATCCAGAATCCCCATGGTTCTCAAGCGGGTCAAGAAGCCGCGGGCATCCGAAGACAGCGCCCGGTTCTCTTCTGTGGTAAAGACCCGGTGACTGAGCGATGGGATGTTCAGCGAAGTCTCGCTGCCGGCTGGGGCGCAAAGTGCCTGACTTTCCATCCAGCAGAAAGCGGCATCGATCTCTTCGGCTTCAAAACCAACAGACAGCAACTCTTCGACAAGATCGTTCTCTGTCGCCATGTCACGATCATCGAGAAAGTATTGGGCGATGAAGCTTACAATTGCCAGGACCCGTTCTCTCAAGCAGACTCCGTTGTACTTTTGAAAGTTTCAGCGTGCCTGGCGCCCTCGTATATAACGACCGCCCGGCAGCTTTTCAGCATAATCCTGTAGCTCTAGCTGCAGTAAAATAGCCGAAAGCTCCATAGGTGTCAACCCACTTTCCCCAGCAAGTTCATCGCTGTGACGCGGGTTTAGGTCGAGTTTGGAGAGTACGCTGCTGGCCGGTTCCGAAAGCTTGTAATCCGTTTTTTGATGGTTGGAAACACTTGCACTGCTCACCCGGGTCATGCCAAGGATCTCAAGAACTTCCGAGGCTTCCGTAACCGGATGCGCGCCCTGCTTGATAAGCAGGTTTGGTCCATAGCTGGTTTTACGGTCTATGCCACCGGGGACGGCCATGACTTCTCGCCCCTGCTCGAGTGCGAATTCGGCAGTAATCAGTGAGCCGCTTTTGCAGGCAGCTTCCACGACCAGGGTTGCTTTGCTTAAGCCGCTTATGATCCGATTGCGGCCGGGAAAATGGCCGGGCAAAGGTTCTGTGCCGGGAGCGTATTCGGAGAGCAGTGCGCCCTGCTCTACGATCTTTTGATATAAAATTTTGTTTTCACGCGGATAAACATGATCGAGTCCGCAACCGAGAACGGCCACCGTCTTGCCCACACCATTGAGAACACCCTGGTGGGCAGCAGTATCGATGCCGCGAGCAAGGCCACTGCTGATAACCACACCGGCTTCTGCCACCTGCTCAGAAAGTTTTTCGGTGAAAATTCTCCCGACCTCTGTCGGATAGCGTGCCCCGACGATGGCAAGATATGGCTCTTCAGGCAGGACACCGCAGCCGTACAGCAGCGCTGGTGGGTCAGGAATCTGACGGAGTTGTTGAGGATACTCTGTGTCCCAGAGCGTGACGACCCAGCCGTTCATTTTGTTCAGGCTCTGGCAGGCCTGTTGTACTGACTCCGAATTCGAATCAGGGACCATCTCTGCCAACCCCTTCCGCAGGCCGGGCAAGTTGGGCCATCCCCTTCTGGCCGCTTCAAGTGCGTTATGAGGTGTTTCGAAATGTTTGATCAGGGAGATCAGGCCGACT
>SBFN01000236.1 GCA_006226895.1 Deltaproteobacteria bacterium
CCCAAGCTGTTTGCGACAATAGAAAGGAGATGACATCACCTGCTCTCGGAGGTGTGGCGGGGCAGCATGTCATGCGCGTCGAGTACAGTTCAGGGTCGCAGCTCGAGCAGAGTATCAAAAACCTCAACTGCAAACCGGACGGTTGGCAGGCCGGCATCCTAGAGGTGCCCAGGCTGTACATCACGGACATACCTTCGCGTTGGAGCGACAAAAGTGTCAAAGAGCTCGACGTGATCACCAAGAAGCGTATCTTCTTCCGCTTTCTTGGCCCACTAATTCTGTACTGTAACGAGCTCATTCAAACAAATCGGGATCGGGCCTTGTCAATCATTGAGGCGCTACGTGCAGGTGCCGTAATCAGCCACCAGGACCAAATCTTTCTGTGTGAAATAGCAGAGGCTTACAAAGTGGCCCAAGGCAAGGCCGAACTTAAAGATCACTCACTTCAGGACAAACTACTACGTCGTGTCGATACCGTGCCACCATCGCTCGTGCTGGCACAGGCTGCCGAGGAGAGTGGCTGGGGAACCTCTCGATTTGCCGTCGAGGGCAATGCGCTGTTCGGAATGTGGACCTGGGGTGGCGAGGGCATCACCCCGTTGAAGCAGCGCCCCGGGCTGGGTAACTACAAGATAGCTTCTTACGAAACTCCACTGCAATCGATCATAGCTTATATGCACAATCTTAACACCCATCGAGCATACAAAAAGCTACGCACACGGAGGGCCAAACTGCGCAAGGCTGGTGCCAAGGTGACCGGATGGGACCTCGCGAGCACATTAACAAAGTATTCAGAGCGCGGGCAGTCTTATGTAGACTCATTACGAGCCCTGATAAAGGTGAATATGCTTCAGCCGTTCGACGACGCCTACCTCGGCAATGGGCCCACAATCCTACTCATTCCGGTCGGGGATGAGGCCAACAAAATGGCGAGTCGCTAGTACCAAGTGGTGAGGCTTTGAAGATTTACAAACCTATAAATTACGATTTTTAGTAAATTTAGCCCCTCCCTGGTTCTCAGGGTAGGGGCTTTCTTGTAAGTATCGCTGCAAATCTTTCTTACATTATCCAGGTATATTTAGTATGCGGAGAGCGCAGAAAAAATCAGATACTGTCCCTCAGATCAAGCTCCGATTGCTACAGATTAAGTCTTGCGCTTAAGCCCTTGACTGTTGAAAAAAAACTATTTCAAGGCTTCAGAAGCCTTCAGGTATTGTTCACAGTTGTCTGCTTTCATCGTATCGTCACCAGCTTCTTTCATACAATCTTGATACTGCTCTACGAGCTCGAGCCTTTGCTTGTGGACACCTTCTTGTGCTTTGTAGGCCTTGTCTTGAGAACTGGAGCATCCCGTCAGTGCAAAAGCGACGATAAACAGAATAAAAACCTGAAGATATCTCATACTTTCTCTCCTTGCGCTAGAGGTTCGCAAAAAAACGTTAACGACAGAATAATTGTACCTGTTCTTCACCTCTGTGCAATGTGGTAAATCTTGGCCAAGACCAAGTTCGCGTAATAAACGCAAAAAACTCACCGATCGCAGGCTGTAATCGCTAACTCTGCAGATTTCTGGTTGTTTTTCTCTTCGCGACTATTCGCCCCGCAGGTAAGTCGCCGGCTTGTGTCCCAGAGCTTTCCAGGTTCCCAATAACCCCAAAAAGATTGTTAGCGCAATTCCGGTCAAAATTGTCATGAGAATTGTTCCTGGATGCAGGGTAAAAGGGATCTTCATCAAGCCTTTCAGGATCCCCATGGCCGCCAGGCTGCCTACAATCACGCTGATGACACCCGCAATCAAGCCAAGAAACAGAAACTCCGCAGCAAATGCGCCCAGAATATCGAAGCGCGTCGCCCCGCAAACCTTGAAAATAACCGCGTCTTGAATACGCCGGTGCTGGTCAGCAGAGACGGCGCCAGCCAGCACCAGGAATCCTGTTAACACTGCCAGGCCTGCCATGCTGCGAAAAGCGGTGCCGATACGTTCAAGGGTTTGAGAGACATTTTTAAGGAGTTCGCGGGTGCTGATGGCAGAGACGTTCGGGAATTGTTTAGTGATGGCGGTGAAGGCGGTTTCTTCATGCTCCGCTGGAACATGAATCGAGGCGATGTTTGTCTGTGGGGCGTTTTCCAGGACTCCGGGCGAGAAGAGCAATGCGAAATTCAAGTCGAGTGTCGACCAGTCGACTTCCCTCAAGCTGCTTATTCTGGCTGTTACATCTCGACCCAGAACATTGATCGTCAACGTATCGCCTATGCCAACCCCAAATCCTGTCGCAAGATCTTCCGTAATGGAAACCAGGGGGGCGCCTGCATAGTCACTTGGCCACCACTCTCCCGCAACGACCTTTATGTCCGGAGCCTTTTCGCTTGCGTAACTTAAAAACCTGTCACCACGAATTGCCCAGCGTACTTCTTTGGCAACTTTTGCCATTGTCACCGGTTCGCCCGCAATGGCGGTGATGCGGCCGCGCAAAGTCGGATATCGTTCAAACTTGGTGAGCCCTGGCAGGTTGCGAGAGGTCTCTTCGAAGCTCTCAACCTGGTGTGACTGCAGGTCCAGAAAAAAGAAGGAGGGGGCTTCATTGGGGATCGTTTCATTGAGCTTGTCGTCAAGGTTGGCCTGGACCAGCATGACGGTGACCAGGGCGGTTAAGCCGAGGCCCAATGAAAAAAGTGCCCTTCCTGCCGGTGACCCTCGGCGATGGATGTTGCCCAGCCCGAGCCGCAGAGAGGGGTTTTTGGGTTTGGGAACCAGGCGGGTCAGTTTGACAACGGTTGTCGAGGCGAAGCGGAAAATTATGAAGCAAAGGCTCGCCCCGGAGATAAACCAGAAGGCCAGTCTTTGATCGCTGCTGGTCAGGATTGCCAAAGTGGCCAGAATGATTGCCGAGATGATGATAGCCACTTTGATAGCCGTTCCAGGGTTCCTGTTGCCGGATTCGCTGTATCCTCGAAACAGGACTGATGGTGAGACCTGCCTGGCCAGGCCGAGTGATTTCAAAGAGAAAATCAGCGCAATCAGTAGACCGAACAGTGCAGCAACGACCAACACATGCCAATGAATGCCGGGGGCAATGGGAACGGGTAGATGGGTGCCGATCAATTGTTGCAAAATATAGGGCAGGGCAGCGCCGGCAGCGAGCCCGGCTGTTGAGCCGAGAAGGCCCAGGAAAAGAATTTGCAGCAGGTAGGCCGTAAAGATCAACTTGCCGGGGGCGCCCAGGCATTTCATTGTTGCAATATGTGTGATCTTGCCATCCAGGTATCCGCGAACCGCACCGGAGACGCCGAGACCGCCAACCAGCAGCGAGCAAAGCCCGATCAGGGTCATGTTCAGATTCATGCGGTCGAGGAAAAAAGTCACCCGGGGCGCGGCCTCTCGCCAGCTTCGAACCCGCCAGCCCGCTTCAGGAAAGCGGGTCTGCATCTCAGCTTTTAATTGGTCGACTGTTTCTCGGTTCGGCAGCCGCAGCCGGTATGCGTGATAAGTCAGGCTGCCGGGCTGTATCAGGCCAGTGGCCTTGAGTCCATCGAGGCTGATCATAAAGCGGGGGCCAAGGTTGAAAGCGCGCACTGTACGGTCTGGCTCTGTTATGATGATCCCCTTTATTCTGAACTCCGCGCTGCCGACTTTGACCTTGTCGCCGATCTTTTTATCCAGGCGGGAAAGCAAGGGAGCTTCTACCAAAGCACCAAGCTCATCACGTCCGTCGAGTTGATTATGAATGTTCAGTTGTGGGGTACTCGTGACCTTACCGTAGAGAGGATAGTAGGAGTCGACCGCTTTCAGCTCTGCAAGGACACGCTTGTCGTTATGAATGTCGACGACCATGGTTCTCATGGTGGCCACATGTGAAAGCTGGCCCTGACCTGTAAGGAAACTGATCCCCTCGTTCGAAAGTTCGCGATGAGCCAAACGGATTTCCAGGTCGCCGCCCAAAAGGGCGCTGGCATCTGCCAACAGGCCCGCTTTGGCTGACTCTGTAAAGGAACCGATTGCGCTAATCGCAAAAACCCCAAGAAAAAGGCAGGTCAGGAAGACGCCAAAGCCGCGCAATCCGCCCCGCAGTTCACGACGGACCAGGCGGATGGCCTGGGCTATAGTGCTTATTGAGCTCAAGAGACAACCCCATTATCTTCGCGCAGACACCCGTCGATCATTCTCACAGAACGCTGGCAACGTGAGGCAAGAATTTCGTCGTGGGTGACCAGAACCAGAGTTGTTCCATGCTCTTGTTGTAGA
This sequence comes from Deltaproteobacteria bacterium, assembly GCA_006226895.1. GTDB lineage: Bacteria > Desulfobacterota > Desulfuromonadia > Desulfuromonadales > BM103 > M0040. Next base: position 4,244 of record SBFN01000236.1, read on the forward strand.
TCAAAAAGGAGGTTCATGACGATCCGTCCGGTTTCGCGGTCGAGATTTCCTGTTGGCTCATCGGCCAGGAGGAGGGCAGGCCTCACGACAAAAGCCCTGGCCAGGGCGACACGCTGTTGCTCTCCGCCGGAAAGTTCACCGGGGAAATGGTCAATCCTGTCACCCAGGCCAACATTTCTCAGTGCTTCCTCTGCCTGCTCTGCAGGATTCACGCAGCCGGAAAATTCAAGTGGCAGGGAAACATTTTCGAGGGCCGTCATGGTAGGGATGAGATGAAATGACTGGAAAACAACGCCAACATGCTCGCGACGGAACCGTGCCAGATCATCTTCATTGATGGTGGTCAGGTTAACTCCTGCGACCTGAACCTGACCTGACGTCGCTTTCTCAAGGCCTGAGAGCGCCATCAGCAGGGTTGTCTTGCCTGCCCCGGAAGGGCCGAGGACGCTCACGGTCTCCCCTTTGCTGATACTAAGGTTGATGCCGCGCAGTATATTGACCGCGCCGGCTCCTCCGACTAGACTGAGGTGGAGATCCAAGATATTAACCAGAGGCTCTGACATGCATCTATCCTTC
>SBFN01000188.1 GCA_006226895.1 Deltaproteobacteria bacterium
CAGCCAACCTATCGCCTTCACTACGGCATTCCCGGAGCCAGTCATGCTTTTACCATTGCCCGGAGGGTCGGGTTGCCGGAGAAGCTCTTGAACGCAGCAGAAGATTACCTGGGGCAAGGGGAGCGGGAAGGTGTCGCCATTATTGAGCGGCTGCAGACTTTGCGAGCAAGCCTGGATGAGGAGCTGTTGACCACCCAGCGGTTGAAGAGTCGTGCTGAGGAGGACGCTCGAAAGGCACGCCGAGAGCTGGATGAGATTGAGTCCGGGCGCACACTGCTTCTCGATGAGGCACGCCAACAGGGTGTCCGCCTGCTGGCCTCTGCTGAAGAGCGCCTGCAGGAGCTGTTCCGCCAGGCTCCGAAGGGCAGTACTCAGCCGAAACAGCGCGCAGAATTGACAAGCGCAGTCAGAGCCCTGCATGAAGCTTTACCGCAACCTCTAGCGGAGGGGCCTGAGCAGGTTCCCGAAGACGTTGTCCCCGGTGAGAAGCTCTATGTGCCCGCCCTCGGGGTTGAGGCCGAGGTTGTCGTTGTTGACGGCTCCCGGGTGGAGTTGCTCGCTGGTGGCAAGAAGTTGCGTCAGCCGCTGTCAGCATTACGCCAGTTTCAGCCGAGACGCTACGTGTCGCAACAGAAGCTAGCGCCGAAGATTCGGGACCGCGTCGAGCGTAAGGCTTTCCTGCCGCGCCTGGTTCTGGTTGGCAAGCGGGTCGAGGATGCCAGCCTCATGCTTGATCGTTTTCTTGATGACGCCTTGCTGCACGGCGAGTTGCATCTGGAGATTGTGCATGGCTCCGGTCAGGGGGTGCTGCGCAGGGTCGTCCGGGAGTTTCTGGCCGGTCGTAAAGAGGTGGCGGCTTTTCAGGCCGCTGCTGCCGAGCAGGGCGGAGATAACGTAACAATTGTGGAGTTGCGGCACTGATGGGACGTATTGCAGACGAAAAAATCGATGAGATTCGCGAGCGGACCGATATCGTTGAGGTCGTTTCCAGCTATCTGCCTCTCAAGCGTTCTGGTGTTAATCATCAGGGACTCTGTCCTTTCCACCAGGAAAAGAGCCCCTCGTTCAACGTCAATTCGGCCCGGCAAATCTTTCACTGTTTCGGTTGCGGGGTCGGAGGTAACGTTTTTTCTTTCTTGATGCGCATGGAGGGGCTGAGCTTCCCCGATGCCGTGCGCAGGCTCGGTGAAAAGGTCGGTGTCGAAATCGAGGAAGAAGCCGTTTCCCCCGAAGAGGTCCGCCGCCGCGATGAACGCGAGCGGATCCTGCGCATTAATGAGGTTGCCGGCGAATTCTATCAACAGATCCTTCTCACTGATGAAGATGGCGCCCCCGGTCGGCGCTATCTGCGCCAGCGCGGCTACGAAAGTGAAACCGTACGGACTTTTCAGTTGGGTTTTGCGCCGGGCGGTTGGGAATCGCTGGCAAAGCATCTGGCCGGAAAAAGCTTCTCCAGTGAGGACTCTCAAAAAGCTGGCCTGGTGCGGCCCGGCAAACAGGAGCGCGGAGATTATGATCTGTTCCGCAATCGTCTGCTCTTCCCGATTCATGATCTGCAGGGCAGGATGGTTGCCTTTGGTGGTCGCGTTCTGGATGACAGCCTGCCCAAGTATATCAATTCTCCTGAAACGGCTGTTTATCACAAGGGTCAGACTCTTTATGGCCTCTACCAGGCGCGGGATGCCATGCGACACAATGGTGAGGCGTTGGTGGTTGAAGGCTACTTCGATGTCCTCGCGCTGCACCGGGCCGGTTTCCCCGGCGCGGTGGCGACCTGCGGAACAGCCCTGACCGCTGATCATGCCCGCCTGCTGAAACGCTATGCTGACAAGATCCTGCTGATCTTCGATGAAGATGCGGCCGGTCGACAGGCAACGTTTCGCGCCATGGATGCCCTTGTGCCGGTGGGATTGTCGGTCAGCGTGGTCGCCATGCCTGTCGGCGAGGACCCTGATTCATTGCTCAAAAAGAAAGGCGAGGAGGGCTTTCGCCTTTGCCTGGATGCTGCGCGTCCGGTTCTGGAGGTATTCATCGAAGATCAGCTGCGTGTCAATGATGAGAGTGTCGAAGGTCGCGCGCGGGCAGCAGAACAGGTTCTGGAACGCATCAAGCGTCTGCCGGGAGACCTTGAGCGCAGCCTCTATATGAAGCGTCTGGCAGAGTTGACCGGCCTCGATCTTGAGCTGCTCAAGTCGAAGGTTCGTGGTGGCGTGCCAGTACCGAAGCCACCTCGAACTCCAGGCCAGTCGAACCCGGTGCGAAAACCTGCTGCTGAGACAGGGCAAACCCAGAAATACCTGCTACGCTTGATGTTGATGGATGATCAACAGCGCCGCCTGGTCCGCCAGGAAGGGACCGGTGACCTCTTCATTGACGACCTTTTCCGGGGGCTTGCAGATTATCTGCTGAGTCGGGAAGATGAGCAGGGTAACCTGCCCGACGATTTGATTGATGCTGCCCTTGATGCAGACCAGCAATCCTTGTTGACCAGCCTGGCTTTTCAAGAAGCCGGCGATTGGGCGGATAACGCGGACAAGATTTTTACCGACTGTCGTCGGGCTGCCAGCAACTACGCTTTGAAACGGCGATTGAAAGAGATTTCCAGCCTTGAAGAAGAGGCGCGCAACAATAATGATGAGGCTGGATTGATGAAGTATTTGCGTGAGCGTATGGAAATCAACCAGAAACTCAAAAAAAAGCTTTGATAAATATAAGATAGTCCATATAATACAAAGCTTGTCCAAAAATTGCCGGTGCCAGCTTCGGATGAGCATCCTGCGGGGGAGTTTTGATGGCCAAGAAAACCAGTATTGAAGAAGTTCAACAGCTGATTGACCTCGGTAAGGAAAAGGGGTTCCTCACTTACGAGGAGGTCAATGATATTCTGCCAGCCGACATGGTTTCTTCTGAACAGATTGAAGATGTCATGACCATGTTCGGAGAAATGGATATCGAAGTGGTTGAGTCAGAACAAAAGGCGACGGCAACCAAAGAAAAACAAAGTGATTCTTCCGATAGCGACGATAGCGACGAAGAACCGGAATTTGACGCAGACGTGATGGGCCGCACCAGCGACCCCGTCCGTATGTATCTGCGTGAAATGGGCCAGGTCTCACTTCTGACCCGAGAGGGCGAGGTTGAGATTGCCAAGCGCATCGAAGAGGGCGAAGCACTGGTCGCACGTGTCATCGTCAAAACACCGATCGCGTTTATGGAAGTTGTCAACCTGGGTGAGCGCCATCATAAAGGCCAGATCAGCGTCGCCGAAATCACCAAGGACTATGACGAAGAAGAGGGTGCCGAGGCGGAAGAGCGCCATCGTGAGCGCGTGGTTGCCCTGATCGCAGAGATCAAGGTGCGCTATGATCGCTTCATGGAGTTGCGTGATGAGGCTGCAGGTGCGACCAAAACGGCGCGTAAGCCTCTCGATAAAGAGATGGAATTCCTGAAAATGGAAATGGGCGACCTGATGAACCAGGTCCGCCTCAAGGATTACCAGATCGCAAAAATCGTCGACCGGCTCAAAGAACTTGCCAAGCAGGTAAAAAAAGCCAAGCAAGAGGTCAAGGCCTGCGAGGAAGCTCTCGGGCGTCCTTACGCAGAAGGCATCAAGCTACTGCGCAAGATGCGTAAGAGTGAAAACGATGCCCGCGCCGTAGCCGAGGAACTCAAGCGACCAATGGATACCCTCCTGGTCGTTGAAAAACGTCTCAAGGGTACGGAACGCAAGTTTGCCAAGGTCGAAGAAGAGTCCGGGTTTGCTCCCGAGGAGCTGCTTGAGTCTCTCAAGGAAGTTAATAAAGGCGAGTGGCGTGCCAAGCAGGCCAAGACCGAACTGGTCGAAGCCAACCTTCGCCTGGTCGTTTCTATTGCCAAGAAATATACCAATCGTGGCTTGCAGTTCCTCGACCTGATCCAGGAAGGCAATATTGGCCTCATGAAAGCCGTCGATAAGTTCGAGTATCAACGTGGATACAAGTTCTCGACTTATGCCACCTGGTGGATTCGTCAGGCGATTACCCGGGCTATTGCCGACCAGGCTCGCACCATCCGTATCCCTGTACATATGATCGAAACGATCAACAAACTGATCCGCACCAGCCGCCAGCTGGTGCAGGAAATTGGCCGCGAGCCGGTTCCCGAAGAGATTGCTGAGCGCATGGAGCTGCCACTGGAAAAGGTTCGCCGGGTGTTGAAGATTGCCAAGGAACCGATCAGTCTCGAAACACCAATCGGTGAGGAGGAAGACTCTTCTCTGGGTGATTTTATAGAAGACAAAGGGGTTGTCTCCCCTCTTGAGGCAGTCATCAAGGGCAACCTCTCGGATCAGACTGCCAAGGTGCTCGCCACTCTGACCCCTCGTGAAGAGCGGGTTTTACGCATGCGTTTTGGTATTGGCGAAAAATCGGACCATACTCTCGAAGAGGTCGGCCAGGATTTTGCCGTTACCCGTGAGCGTATTCGGCAGATCGAAGCCAAGGCCCTGCGTAAGCTGCGCCATCCGAGTCGAGCAAAACGTTTGAAGAGCTTTATGGAGACAAACAGCAACAATTAGTCGTTTGCCAGAGGCAAGCAGGGTTGCTGAGAAGTGTTGTTTAGAAAAGAAACCGGGCACTGGAAGGTGTTTATCAGAACAGATTACGCAACATATGCCTTTGACTTAAACTCGTGCGGGCCCATAGCTCAGTTGGAAGAGCCACCGGCTCATAACCGGTCGGTCCCAGGTTCGAACCCTGGTGGGCCCACCACCCGCCAGAAAACCATGATTGAGAAAACATAGATCTTCAGAGTTAAAAAGAGTGCAGCCAAAAACCAGGCTGCACTCTTTTTACGTGATGCTATAGATAAAGCGGATAGGAATAAATGGTTAAGCAGGGACAGCGCATACAGGATCTGGTCGGGCTTATTCATAAGCTTTATGCTCCTGAACTGGCTGAAGATTGGGACAATGTCGGTCTGCAGGTCGGTGACCCCGGCAGGCCCCTGGACCGGGTCATGGTCGCCCTGGATCCTGGTCTTGAAGCGGTTGAAGCCGCTCGGGATGCCGGCGCTCAGGCTCTGGTCACCCATCATCCTCTGCTCTTTAAACCGGTCAAGCGTCTAACCCCCGATGATGCTGTTGGTAAAGTCCTTTGGACCGCGGTTCGTGATGGTGTTGCCATTATTAGTGCCCATACCAATCTGGACTGCGCCGCTGATGGCTTGAATAACTGGTTGGCTCAGAAAATCGGGGTCGAACAGGCTCTTCCTTTGCAAGCGGTTGCCGGCGATTACCTGAAATTGATTGTCTTCGTCCCGGTTGGCCACGAAGACGCCGTTTCTGACGCGCTCTTTTCAGCGGGTGGCGGACAGATAGGTGCTTACGATCAGTGTTCTTTCCGCAGCAGCGGTGAAGGGACGTTTCGTCCCGGACCTGGAACACAGCCTTATATCGGTACGGTTGGGCAAAGAGAAACAGCCGAGGAAGTTCGCCTCGAAACGATTGTTCCCAAGCGTAAACTACTTCGTGTCCTGGAAAAAATGCAAAAAGCTCATCCCTACGAAGAAGTTGCTTACGATTTGTTGCCCCTGAAAAACCAGGTCCCGGGTGCAGGTTTGGGCCGGATCGGCAAGTTGGCACAGCAGGCGACCCTGGGCGAGTTCGCTGCCAGAGTTAAGGAATCTCTCGGTTGTGATCACCTGCGCTTGATCGGTACCGACCAGATGCCGGTCCACAAGGTCGCGCTCTGTGGTGGGAGCGGCGCGTTCCTGCTGCAAACTGCACATAGGCAGGGCGCCGATGTTCTGGTCACGGGTGACGTTAAATATCATGAAGCCCGTCAAGCCGAAGAGCTTGGCATGGCATTGATCGATGCCGGGCATTTTGCTACAGAACAACTGATGATTGAACAGGTAATACAGTCGCTGCAGGCGGCGGCCAGGCAACTGAATTGGGGGGTTGCTTTTGAGGCTTACACCGGAGAAGAGGATCCTTTCCGGTTTTACTAACCCCGTATTCGTGGAAAAAGGTGGCCTGATGTATGTCGCTGGCTAACACGGATTCAGCCCAACAAGCTCGATCGATCAACGGTCGATACAAAAGAGATTATTTATAGGGAGGCATTTATTGTGCAGAAGCAGTTACAGTTACTGCGAGATTTGCAGGAGTTGGACACAGAGAAGAAGGTTGTTGAGGACGAGCAAAAGGCAGCGCTTAGTGAGCAGCAGTCCCTTAAGGTAGAACTCGATCGTCTGCAGGGCATGGTTGACAGCCTTGCTGGTGAAATCGGTGTCCTTGAAGCTGAAAAACGCGAACTTGACAGTGCTATGGTCCTGGAACAAGAGAACATAGAACGTTCCGAGGGTCGACTTCCCCAGATCAAGACGCAGAAGGAATACGTCGCGGTTCTCAAGGAGGTCGATACGGCCAAGAAGCTAGCCAAGGAACTGCAGGCCAGTATCGACGCCAAGAACGAAATCCTTTCGTCCCTTTCTGCGGATAAGGACGAGAAAGATGGCGAGTTGGCAGCGAGCACCGAGCAGGCGAACGCTCGCTGCTCTGAAATTGATGCGGCCATGGTCTCGGTGAATAACAAGTTTGCCAAGATGACCAGCCAGCGTGATGCTCTTCTGGAAGAGCTGCCCAAGGCCATGCGCAAGCGCTATGAATTGCTGATGTCTCGTCGTGCCGGTATGGCGGTTGTTGAGGCACGCGGTGGAGCCTGTTCCGGGTGCCATATGCACCTGCCGCCACAGATGTACAACAGTCTTTTCGTTGTCCAGGAAATTCAGTCCTGCCCGCATTGCAGCCGTTTGCTGTTTGTCACTGCTCCGGATTGATGCTCTGATTTTTTAAAGTGGTTGGAGACAGCCAGACGATCGCCGGCCCATGTCTGTGGGCGGGAGGAAAGTCCGGGCTCCACAGGGCAGGATGGTCCTTAACGGGGACCGGGGGCGACCTTAGGGATAGTGCCACAGAGAGAAGACCGCCCGTCGTCGTTTTTGCGATGGCAGGTAAGGGTGAAAGGGTGAGGTAAGAGCTCACCAGTGTCGGCGGTGACGTCGGCAGCTAGGTAAACCCCATCCGGAGCAAGGCCAAATGGGAGTGCTTGAGGACGGCCCGTCCGAAGCTCCCGGGTCAGGCTGCTTGAGGCCGTCGGCAACGGCGGTCCTAGAGGAATGATCGTCACTCTGCAGGGGGTAACCGCTACAGAGGACAAAACCCGGCTTACGGTTCTCTCCGACCACCTTTTTATGATTCTGAATGATAATGGCACCTGCGCTGATCGTCTGGTGCCGTTTCTTTTTTGCCTATGCGCGATACTCCTGACAAGCTTAACCAGGACTGGCCTGCTCTGCTGAAGAGAATAACGCTCGAGGTCGCTGCTTTGGGTGCCGACGAGAAAGCGTGGCTCAGAGAGAGGCTGTCTTTGATTGCAGCGATTCAGTTCGAACTGGATGAGCTCTTTCGCAAAGCTGATGGGCTTGAGGCCTGTGCCGGCTGTGATGGAGCCTGCTGCGGTTGTGGCCGACACCATGTGACCTTGACCAACCTGTTGGCTTCTCTGCTCGCTGACGAAGCCCCTCCAGCGCCTGATTTCAGTCGCACCTGTCCCTATCTTGGCGAGAGAGGGTGTCTGTTGACTGTCGATCGCCGCCCTTACAATTGCATCACCTTTTTCTGTGAAACCCTTGAAGATCAGCTGGGTGCCGATGATTGCGAGAGACTGAGGAGCCTGGACCGCCGACTACGCAACGAGTACCTGCGGGTCGCCGCGCGCTATCCTGCTGCCAGTCTGCGTGGCCTCTGGATTGCCATGCAGCACGTTGGCGATGGCCCGCTGCTACAATCAACCGGAGAAGACATGATAGAATAGTTGCTCACTCTTCAGCGCCAAATTCTATGAAGGATTCTGCTATGGATATCAGCTTTAAGAAAACCAACGGCCCCCTTGACGATCTGCTCAATGAAATTCTCTCTATGGCCGAAGTCAACCATCCGGAGATTGTCCGGGAGATGCTGATCAGCGCCTTGAAGACCGGCCAGGAGAATGACTATCTCGCTGATCTGAAGATGTTACGTACCACCATGAAGGAGATGCGCTACACCAGCAAGATGTTCAGTCCGTACCGGGATCGCAAGAAAGTGACGATCTTCGGCTCGGCGAGAACCGCTCCTGACGAAGCGATTTACCAGAAGTGTGTGACCTTCTCGAGGCAGTTGGTGCGGCTTGGTTACATGGTGATTACGGGAGGTGGTCCCGGTATCATGCAGGCGGGTAATGAGGGCGCGGGTGCGGAGAATTCCTTTGCCGTAAATATCAGGCTGCCCTTTGAACAGGGAACCAACCCGGTCATGGAGAACAGCGGTCACTCGATCACCTACCAGTATTTTTTCAACCGTAAGGTGGCTTTTCTAAAGGAAGCGGACGCGGTCGTGCTGTTCCCTGGAGGTTTCGGGACCATGGATGAGGCGATGGAAACGCTGACTCTGATTCAGACCGGCAAGAATCCACCTATACCCTTGGTTCTGGTTGACGATGATGATGGCAGCTACTGGGAGCCCTGGTTTGCTTTTATCAAGGAGGTCATGCTCAAGCGTGGTCTGATCTCTGGTGAGGACTTTAGTCTCTTTACCATTACTCGGGACCCTTTTGAAGCGGCGCAGGTCATTCACGACTTTTACAGAAATTATCACTCGAGTCGGTGGGTCGGCTCAACCTTTGTTATTCGTCTCAACAAGACGTTGAGCGCGGAGAACCTGGCAACCCTGGAAGGGGAGTTCAGTGAAATTATGGAGCC
>SBFN01000167.1 GCA_006226895.1 Deltaproteobacteria bacterium
AGTTCGATCGGGTAAAGGTTTCAGACGTTTTAAAGGAGCGATTATAACCTTATGGATACCAATACAGTTCTTTTTGCCTTCGGGTTAACCCTTTTCGCCGGTTTGGCAACGGGTATTGGCAGTGCGTTGGCATTTTTTGCCCGCACCACCAACACAAAGTTCCTTTCAGTTGCTCTTGGCTTCTCTGCCGGTGTGATGCTCTATGTCTCTTTCGTCGAGATTTTTTTCAAGGCCAAAGATGCGCTCATTGAGAGCTACGGCCTGACAACGGGAACCTGGGCTACCGTTGGTGCCTTCTTCGGAGGGATTGCATTGATAGGGCTTATCGATAAGTTCGTTCCAAACTACGAAAACCCGCATGAAATGCACTCCATAGAAGAAATGGACCAGGGGTTGGAGAATCTGCCCGATAATGAAGCTCACGATTTTGGCAAATTGCGCCGAATGGGTGTGTTTACTGCATTGGCAATTGGCATTCACAATTTTCCGGAAGGATTGGCGACGTTCACGGCCGCACTGACCGATCCCAACCTGGGCATCGCCATTGCCGTGGCCATTGCGATTCATAATATTCCTGAAGGAATCGCAGTCTCCGTACCAATCTATTATGCTACCGGTAGTCGCCTGAAGGCATTTAAGCTGTCTTTTCTTTCGGGGGTGTCCGAGCCGCTAGGAGCCCTTTTCGGCTACTTGATTCTGATGCCTTTCTTTTCGCCAGCGGTTTTCGGCCTCCTCTTTGCGAGCGTAGCCGGTATCATGGTTTTCATCTCCTTAGATCAGTTACTGCCAGCCGCCGAAGAGTTTGGCGAGCATCATCTGGCTATTTATGGAGTCGTAGCCGGGATGGCGGTAATGGCCTTAAGCCTTCTAATGTTCCTTTAGTTGGTTTTGGACAAATAGAATGGGTTTGTAACGTTTCCACTTTTCAGTTGGAAGTCTATGTATGACGCCACTGACACACATTAATTGCGTCGGCCGCAAACGACTTGGACGTTGTTCCTGAAGTATTTCCCGGTGGGTTCCTAAATGTCACTGTGCTATTCAAGAGGCCTCTGTCAAAACAGAACGAGAAAAGAGACTTGTGTTTCTGCATGCCTCTTCTATAAAGCCTTTTTCCCCTCAGGTGATTACAACCCTCTGTGCGCAAGGTCTTCATGCTTCGTTTAATGCTCCTCGGTCTCGCCGCTGGCATGTTCTTCAGCGCGACCTTCATCTTAAACAGGGCCATAAGCCTCGAAGGCGGTCATTGGTTCTGGTCGGCGGCGCTCAGGTACGCCTACATGATTGCGTTTCTCGGCGCTGGGCTCAGAGCCTGTAAAGGACGTGACTTTTCCCGGCGGATTCTCTTCGAGCTAAAGAAAAATGCACTCTTTTGGGTTGTGAGCGGGACGATCGGCTTCGGCGGTTTTTATGCCCTGATCTGCTTTGCCGCTGATCATTCACCGGGCTGGGTGGTGGCAACAACATGGCAGATGACGATCATCGCATCGTTGTTTGTACTGATGCTCTTCGGTAAAAGTTTTTCTAAAAAGATCTGGATTTACGCGGCCATCGTGTTCTGCGGGGTTTTTCTTGTTAATGTCAGCCAGGTCGAAACGGCGAACATCAAAACTTTGATCCTTGGTGCCTCACCGGTCCTTGTCGCGGCATTCCTCTACCCGCTCGGCAATCAACTCGTATGGGAGGCTAAACAGGGTCGCAAAGGCTTGCCTGAGCTTGATGTTGCTTTGCTCGACAACGCCTTTGTCAAAGTGTTTCTGCTCTCTATCGGCAGCGTTCCTTTCTGGCTGCTGCTCTACCCTTTCACCAGCGCAACATTCCCAACCCAGGGCCAGTTTATCAACGTTGCCCTGGTCGCTCTTTTTTCGGGAGTAATCGCCACCTCACTCTTTCTCTCCGCTCGCAGCAGTGCGGACAACGCCAGTAAACTTGCTGCCGTTGATGCAACACAATCAAGCGAAGTGATCTTTGCCTTGATCGGAGAGGCTCTGCTCCTGCAAGCCAGTCTACCTAACGTGACAGCGGCGGTTGGCATACTCATCGCCTGTGCAGGCCTGATTGCGTTCGTCCGTCACGAACATGACTAAACCTTACTTGGAGTAAAGTTCGACGATCAGCTGCTCGTTAGCGTTAGCGTCAATCTCATCGCGCTGCGGCAAACGATTCACCGTAACTGTCAGCTCATCACGATCGACCGCGAGCCACTCGGCGCCGGCAAAACGAGGATTTTCCATCAGGTAACGGGTTGCCAGGGCTTTGGAGGCAACCGTGTCACGCACTGTTATCTGGTCGCCAACCCTGATCCGGTAGGATGCGATGTCTGTCCGCCTGCCATTGACCTTGATATGGCCATGGTTCACCAGCTGCCGCGCCTGCATAATCGTACAGCCGAATCCGGCCCGAAAGACCAGACTATCGAGTCGGGTCTCCAAAAGAACCAGCAGGTTTTCACCGGTAATGCCACGCATCTGCTGGGCCTTGCGGAACAACCTGCGGAACTGTTTTTCCAGCAGGCAGTAGGTATGCCGCAGTTTCTGTTTTTCGATCAGCTGTTGCCCATACTCGGAGGCCTTGCGCCTCGTCTGGCTGGGGCCATGTTGACCGGGACCATGACTGCGCCGTTCAAGTAATCTGTCGTACTTTGGATTGACATATATGTTAACGCCGAAACGGCGGACGAGCTTGCCTTTGGGACCTGTGAATTTTGCCATAGCTTTGATTCCTCGTTGTTTTTTGAAAGATGGACCAACAGTCCTACAAAACATGACCTTTTTTGTCAACTACTTTCGCATTCGCCTGTTTAAGGCTTTACAAAGCACATTTTTATCACGTTTTAAGGGCCGGGGAATCCCGCTCAAAAACAATTAAGTATGGTGTCCCCATATCTAAAATGATACCCTCACGCTTGCCGTTTAAAAATGGCCCTCCAGACAACATTAATTTGAGGCAAAGATGCAAGACTTCACAGCCTATCTCGGGTTTATTGCGGTCAGTTTGATGATCGCATTATCACCGGGGCCAAGTTGGGCTTACACCATATCGACGACTCTCGGCCATGGCCGCAAAGCCGGCATGATCGGCAATCTCGGCAATTCCACCGGGATCCTCTGCCATGCCGTTGCGGTAGCTCTCGGTCTTGCCGCCCTGCTGCAGTATTCGTCAACGGCCTTCCATGCAATCAAGTTTCTCGGTGTCGCTTATCTGGTCTACCTGGCCATCAAAGCCTTTCGAGGTGGCGCAAGCGTCAATACAGCGGTTGAAACGCCCGACACCGACAACTGGAAAATTTTCCGCAACGGCGCCTTTGTCAGCATCTTCAACCCAAAGATATCTTTATTAATGCTGGCACTTCTGCCTCAGTTTGTTGATCCTGCCACGCAAAATCCGCAACTGCATATTGCAGCCATGGGTGCTATGCATGCCCTTACGGCAGGAATTGTTCACACACACTTGATCTTCTTCTCAAGCGGCATTTCACGTCGCCTCAAGAAATCTGGAAAAGTACAGAGAGCTATGCGTTGGGCAACGGGGACGGTTTTCCTTGGTTTCGGCGCACGCCTGGCACTGTCAGACAACCACTAACTTCGACACTATAGCGGCAGCAAAAAATTCTCTAGTAAACTTATAAGGAAGGTTTTACGTGGAAACAAAGCAATCATTGAAAAAGTTCTTCTTCCTGCTCGGCACCTGGTTTGTTGTTATCGTTGCCGTCATCGGTGGATCGTTCCTCTACGATCGATACAAAACCTCCGAATTTGATGATAGAGCGGTACCTTACATCAAGGAAGTGATCCCGGAAATTTCGCAATGGAATCCGACAAAAACCAAGGCATTGATGGCCTCTGAAGTTGCCGCGGACATATCGGAAGAGAAATTTGCCCAGGCGATGGACTTATTCTCCAGGCTGGGCCAGCTGCAAAGTGTCGAAGAGCCAAAGTTCATAGATGTGCACTCCGGCAAGCAGGGTGACATCGGAGAACAGACGATTATCGAGTACGAAATTGATGTCCAATATGCCAATGGCGAGGCCACGATCAACCTGAAACTTCTGCTCAGAGACGGGCTCTTCGAAATCTACAATTTCAACTTCAGCTCAGAAGCTCTGCTAAAATAGCTTAACCCATGAAAAAAATATTCATTATCAAGGCGGGCTCGACATTCCCTGAGACCGCAGCCATTCATGGCGATTTTGAAGAGATGACGAAAAGGGGGCTCGACAGCAGTGGCGCCAAGGTGCTGACGATCGACGCTTGCAAGGGAGAAGAGCTGCCTGCCCCGGAAAAGTGTCTTGGTGTCGTCATAACCGGTGCACACTGCATGGTCACCGACAATTTGTCATGGAGTCTGGCAATAGAAGCCTGGATCCCGGCTCTTGTCCGGGCAAAGATACCGTTACTCGGAATCTGCTACGGTCATCAACTGCTCGGTCGGGCCATGGGCGGACAAGTCGACTTCCACCCCAGCGGCAGAGAGGTTGGTACGGTTGAGATCAGAAAGACGGCGGCAAGTCGCGTTGACCCCCTCTTCAAAAAACTCCCGGAACGATTCCAGGCACACGCCACCCACGCACAATCGGTGCTCGCCCTTCCGAGCGAAAGCCTTTTATTAGCTGAAAATGATTTTGAGCCACACCATGCTTTTCGTATCGGGCACTGCGCCTGGGGAGTACAGTTCCATCCCGAGTACGACAGTCATATCATGCGCGACTACGTTCTCAAACAGGAGGACCTCCTGACTAAGGCCGGGCAGGA
>SBFN01000146.1 GCA_006226895.1 Deltaproteobacteria bacterium
CGTGAGGTGAGCAAGGACCTGGCTGCGGCCAATGGGCAGATTCGTAACTCGTCCCACGAAGTCATGGAGGGCGCTGTTCGTCAATCACAGGCCCTGGAGGAATCCTCCAAGGCGATTGAGGGGATCGACGAGGCGGCTGGTGGTATCGCCGAGAGTACCGGCAACCTGGTTACGGCTGCGGAAGAGAGCTCTTCTGCGACCTTGGAACTGGGTGCCACGATCGAGGAAATAGCTTCGCAGATGGAGAAGCTGTTTGGCACCGTTGATGAAGTCTCCAGCTCTATCAACGAGATGTCGGTTGCCAGTCAGGAAGTGGCCGAGAATGTCGGCATTCTTTCCTCTTCAACCGAGGTGACGGTTTCGTCGATGCTGGAGATGGACGCGTCGATCAAGGAAATCGAAGGCAACGCCGTTGAAACCAGTAAGCTTGCCAGCGAGGCGGCCGAAGACGCTCAACGTGGTATGCAGACGGTTGAAGAGACGATTCGCGGCATTGAATCAATCCGTCAGACCGTTGATCGCGCCAGCGAGGCGATTATGGACCTGGGTGATCAGTCAAGCGCGATCGGCAAGATCCTTACAGTTATCGATGAAGTGGCTGACCAGACCAGTCTGCTGGCACTGAATGCGGCGATAATTGCCGCCCAGGCAGGAGAGCATGGTAAAGGATTTGCCGTGGTCGCTGATGAGATTCGCGAATTAGCGGAACGTACGGCCGTCTCGACCAGGGAAATCGGGACCATCATCACCAACCTCCAGGAAGGAACCCAGGAGGCGGTTGTTGCCATGAAAGCGGGTAGTGAGCAGGTTCACCTGGAAGTGAAACGCTCCAAAGGCTCCAACGTTGCTTTGGAGAAAATCCGCAGCAGTACGCTGAAAGCGATGGACCAGGTTAACGGTATCGTCCGTGCGACAGAGGAGCAGTCCCGGGGCAGTCGTCAGGTTACAGACTCCATGAACCAGGTGGCCTCCATGCTGGAGCAGATTGCTTCGGCGATCAATCAGCAGACATCCGGTGCCCGTCAACTTGCTGAAGGCGCAGAGTCGATGCGTGACATTGCTGCCCACGGCAAGCAGAGCACCGGTGAACAGGCGAAAGGTAGCCGCCAGATTAACGAGAGCATGGAGCAGATTCGTTCCATGATCTCGCTTATCGATGATTCGACCCGTGCATTGACCCAGCGCAGTCGTGATGTTGTTGACGCGGTTGGCAGTGTCCACAAGGTCGCCGAGGACAACGCGAGTCGTACGGCGGAGCTGGATCACGTAGTAGAAACGCTGACGCGTCTGACCGCTGCTCTTGAAGAGGAGGTCGGGGTTTTCAAGATATGACCGGCCCCTCTCTTAAGCTGACAGTTCTGGGGTCGGGAACCAGCACCGGTGTCCCCGTCCTCGGTTGCCACTGTGCCGTCTGTTCTTCGAGTGATCCGCGCAATAGCAGAACCCGTTGCAGCGTATTGCTCGAATGGTCCGGTCGCAAGGTTCTGATCGATACGGCGACCGATTTTCGTCAACAGGCTCTGCGTGAGGGGATCGAGCAGATTGATAGTGTTCTCTTTACTCACGCTCACGCCGATCATGTACATGGCATTGACGATCTGCGCACCTTTACCCTGCGTACCGGCAATGCGATACCCGCTTATGCCGACCGTGGTGTGCTCGATCGGCTCAAGGGACTGTTCAGCTATATCTTCAGCGAGTCGGATGCGCCCGGTTATCGACCGCGTCTGCAGGTGAACGAGGTTGTCGGCCCTTTTGATCTGTTTGGCCAAACCGTGATACCGATTCCCCTGCTGCATGGTCCCGGTGAATCTTTGGGCTACCGGGTTGGCAACTTGGCCTACATCGTTGATTGCAGTGCTCTGCCCGAGTCTTCCTGGCGTCTGCTGCAAGGGGTGGAGGTGTTGGTTATTGATGCCTTGAGGTTCCGAGAGCATGAGTCCCATTTCAGTATCAGCGAGGCGATCGAGGTGGCCAAAAAGTTGCGGGCTCCAAGAACCCTGCTGACGCACCTGACTCATGATATTGATTATCCGCGACATGCTTCAGGATTACCTGATGGTGTCGAATTTGCCTATGACGGGCAGACCGTGACCCTGCCTTTGCTCGGAAATTAACAGAACGATAGGATCCTATGCCGGAACATCAGGAAATACGCCTCCACGGACACCTTGACGATACCATCGAGTATTTTGCCATGGCGGCTTCACGCGATGCCTACAGTCGATATTTTTTCGAGGCAGACAGTGAAAACCTGCGTTTTTTCTCGCCGGGTAATGAATTTATCCTTGGCGACGAACAGATCAGTCACCGTGGCAATGGTGGTTCTTTCTGCGAATATATGTTCGGTGTCGATCAGCCGCTCTCCGACCTGGCGAAGACCGATGTGCGTAATCGTCTGGTCCTCTACGGGGCCTTTTACAGGGACAGTGATGGCAGCAATCTTGACTTTACGCCCAAGACTGATGGCCTAAGCAGTTTTGAGCAGGTTTTCTTTGAAGGCAACGCCACGGTCAATTATTTCTTCTTTATGACCGGTTCAGTCTCTGGGAAATTGCAGGAGCAGCAGGAGAATATCGCCCGTTTGCTTGGTAAAACCCTGAAACGTTCCGCCCATGTCGGTCTCGGCGACGATACCGAGCTGATCGATGAAATCTACTCCATGCTTGGTCACCGCAGCTCCCTTTACCTGGTCAAGCTGATCAATAAAAAGCACAAACAGTATCATGATGTCTTCAAGGCTCTTTACGACGAATACAAGACGATTCCGGATCACGAATATGAGAATTTGCAGGAGCTTGCCAATGAGCTCGAGATCGACCGCTATCAGCAGGAGCGGATTCGTATCGATGTCATGTACAAGCATCCGGATAACCAGAGGATTGTCGACGAGTACAAAAACATCTTGATTGAGTGCAACCTGAAAGGGAGCATCAACCAGATGGAGAACGCCCGCCTGACGCGACTGAAAACGCTTTCAGTGCGTAACAAGATTCCGGCGGCGCTCTTTTATACCCTCGACAAAATGCTCAAGCATGACAAGCTGGTTGACCTTGATGAACAGGATTACCTCGCTGAAACCCGGCAGGTCCTGGAAGGCATCTTCTTTACCGAAGCCCATATCGACGCCAGCATCAACTCCGAGGATATGTCGTTGCTGCTGCACGCCAAGCGCCAGGCGAGTGAAAACCGCGACCATACCTTTGAGCATATCCTGCTGGAAACCGGTAAGGCGTGTGACGAAAAGATTCATGAAGGGGCCGACCTGACCCTGCTTGAGCATTTCTCCTACATCATCACCTACTTTGATCGTTACGATAATACCTCCTCGGTCATCAATCAGCTCGCCTTCATGGAGAACGTTCATTTCGGCGAAGAGCAAATTCGCAGTCTGCTCGGCAACAAGAAGGCGTTTGACGAACTCAACGGCAAACTCTGGAAAGACCTTTTTTTCAAGCAGGTTTTTGAGAACAAGTACCTGGGGCAATTCGGTCGGAAGAAGATCGTCTGCCTGCAAAAAGGGCTGGCGCTGATTGAAGACAGCCGCCTGACAATTACCGCCCTGGTTGATCAGCTGCTTGTGCTGGAGAAGCAGGAGCGTCTTTACGCGATCCTGCTCGGCCACGTTAAAGAGCGTATTCGTAACTTCTACTCGAAGTACAATACCCGCGTGGAGCAGGAAGCCTTGTTGGTCGAAGTGGCCGATGAGCTTTACAACAAGGGGCTCTATACTGGTGACATCCCCCTTGCCCAGTTCCACAACGTGGTGGTGAACATCAAGAAGGAAGCGGTTTACCTGCATAACCTCCTGCCCAAGATTGTTGCTGAGCGTGACGCCAGCCTGCGTGAAGACTTCCTCGACAACAGCGGCCTTGACCGTTTTTACGTGGAAGAGCTTGAGCGGGAATATTTCGAGCTGAATAATCTCGACATGGAGAACCTCTACCTGATCCGCAAAGGCTACGCGGACTAAACTCTTTCACTTTCCGATTGCGAACGCCAACATGAGCCAGCCAGACCTCAAACAGATCCGCAATATCGGCATTATTTCGCACATTGACGCCGGCAAGACCACTGTCTCCGAGCGCATCCTCTATTATTGCGGAGAAATCCATAAGCTGGGTGAGGTTCATGATGGCATGGCGACCATGGACTGGATGGCCCAGGAGCAGGACCGTGGCATCACGATTACGGCCTCCAGCACCAGCTGTCGCTGGCGTGATATCTGGATCAACCTGATTGATACGCCGGGGCATATCGACTTTACGATTGAAGTAGAACGTTCCCTGCGCGTCCTCGACGGTGCGGTGGCGATTTTCAGCGCGGTTGAGGGGGTGCAGCCGCAGAGTGAGTCGGTCTGGCACCAGGCCAACCGCTATGGCGTACCGCGCATCTGTTTGATCAACAAACTGGATCGTGTCGGTTCCGATTATCAGGCCGTTCTTGAACAGATCCAGGAACGTCTCGGGGCCCGCCCGGTGCTGATGCAGTTACCTCTAGGTGAAGAGGGCGATTTTCACAGTGTCGTTGATCTCGTCAATGAGGTTGTCCAGACCTTTGCTGAAGACGACCTGGGTGTGGATGTTGTTTGCTCAGCTGTTCCTGGGGAGCTCCGTGAGAAGGTTGCCGCTGCTAGAGAAGCCGTGGTTGAGGCGGCTGCAGACTGGGATGACGATCTGCTCGCAGATTTCCTCGAAGGACAGGAGGTTGCTGCAGAGCGCATCGCGCCAGCTTTGCGTCCTTGCCGGAGAGCTGTTCCCCGTCTTTCTCGGTTCCGCTTTGCGCAACAAGGGTATTCAGCCGGTTCTGGATGCCGTCACCACTCTTTTACCCTCCCCTCTTGATCTCCCGCCGGTTTCAGTCCGCAAGCCGAATGATGACGAAAGCATTCTGCTGCCATGTGATATCTCGGGACCATTTTGCGCGCTGGCTTTTAAGGTCCTCTCCGATGAAGGGCGCAAGTTGACTTACCTGCGCATCTATTCCGGTGAGTTGAAGGCGGGAGAGACCTTGTTGAACGCGACCCAAAACGTTCAGGAGCGGGCAGCGCGACTTTTCCGCATGCATGCCCATAAGCGTGAACGCATTGATCATGCTCGTGCCGGGGATATCGTTGCTGTTGCGGGCCTCAAAGAGGCTTTGACCGGTGACTCCCTCTGCGGTGTTGAACAACCCTTCTTGCTTGCTGGCCTCGCCATCCCTGAGCCGGTGGTCTCTCTGGCGGTGGAGCCGCGCCAGGTTCAGGATCGTGACAAGCTGATGCTCTCCCTTGAGAAACTGCAGTGGGAAGATCCGACTTTTCGTGTGCGGGAAGATGAAGACACCGGGCAGACGGTTTTGACCGGAATGGGCGAGTTGCATCTGGAAGTGGTGATCCGCCGCCTGCTTGATGATTTCGGTGTTGAGGTCAATGCCGGCCAGCCACAGGTTGTTTACCGCGAGAGTGTTTCTGCTGAGGCTAGCCACACTGAAACCTTCGAGCGCGAGATCGATGGCAAGCTGCAGAGGGGTGAAGTCAGTTTACGGGTTGCTCCGCGTGAGCGTGGGGCCGGAAACGAGATCCTGCTGCCCCCTCATGATGCGGAAGGTTTAACCGAAGAGATTCTGAATGCGCTGCGAGAAACCTTGACGATGGCCCTCGGTTCCGGGGTGCAGATCGGCTATCCGATGGTTGATATGTCTGTTGTTGTTGACCAGGTGCCGGTGACGCCGGGAGTCACGTCCGTGCTTGGCGTGCGTGCCGCGGCGCAGCGGGGTCTGACGCTGGCGATCCGGGCCGCAAAACCCGTATTGCTCGAACCGGTGATGGCGCTGGAAATTGTCTCTCCGGGAGAATTCTCCGGCAAGGTTTACGGCGGCCTGCAGCAGAAGGGCGGGCGAGTCGAAGGCATGGAGTCTCGAGAGGTTGTCGACCTCGTCCGCGCTCACATCCCACTCTCGGAAATGTTCGGTTACATGACCGAACTGCGGAGCGCCACACAGGGCCGGGGGTCCTTTACCATGGAGTTCAGTCATTACGACAAGGTTCCTGTTTCGGTTATGGAACGCCTCGGTTTGAAATAACTCCAATGCCTTGCAGGATCGTGGGTTTCTTTCCAGAAGGGGCGGTGATTTGTCTCTTCTTTTTTTATTTGAATTGCCTGTTTATCTCTTCTTCTTTGCGAAAATATGAAAATTCATATAAATGGCTGTTGACATAAGCTTTCCTGCGAGGCATATTGTCACTCGATCTGCCGTTGTTTGCCTTAAGCGATTCTGTAAATTTTAGGAGGTTTATCACAATGAAGAAGTCAGGGTTGAATAGTTACGTGCTTTCTGTTGCTCGTGCACTTTATGTCTTTGTTACGGTTGCCGCTGTCTGTGGCGCCCTGGTTCTGTTGAATTTAGGTGGACACTGACCAACTCAACAAGGAGGTCAATTGTTGAGGGCGGCCTGGTCAGGCCGCCCTTTTTGTTTTTAGTGGCAGAATTACGTCTGTGTCGAGAGAAGAAATAATATTTGACGTTGCACAGGATGCCTGAATATCTATAATATCCTGTAGTTTTGTAAATCGATCGGGCTGCGGGTTCCGGATGTTGAATGGAGATGTTATGGAAATCGAACAGGGAGCGGGCAAGATCGCCAAATGCTTGAAGCTGATGCTCAGTGATAAGCCCGGGCATCTGGCGAGTGTGATGGCGGCTATTGCCTCGAAGAATGCCAGCGTTGGCGATATCCATCTATTGCGGGTCGGTAGAACACACAACACGCGTGAGATCGTCGTCTACGTTGATTCTGATCATCAGTTTGAAGAGGTGGTTGAGGCCATCGCCAACCTGGAAGGGATCATCGTTGAGGACGAGATTGATCTGGTTCACCAGGTGCACGAAGGCGGCAAAATTGCCACTAAAAGCCAGGTTCGAATTGAGACGATTACTGATGTTCGCCAGATTTACACGCCAGGTGTTGCGGCCATCTGCAAAGACATCGAGCATCATCCCGAGCACGCTCACAAATATACGTCGATTCCCAATCAGGTGGCTATCGTCACCAACGGTACGGCGATCCTCGGCCTTGGTGATATCGGTGCTGTTGCCGGCATGCCGGTCATGGAAGGCAAGTCTGTACTCTTTGACTA
>SBFN01000132.1 GCA_006226895.1 Deltaproteobacteria bacterium
AAACGAATGGTCTGAAACAAGAACAGATAGTTCGAAATTAAGGCGGAATGAGCGATTATCCAGATTGGCGGTCCCAACCACTGCCAGGTCGTCATCAACCAGCATCACCTTCTGATGCAAAAAACCTTTCCGGTAGCGAAAGAAGCTTACACCTGCTGATTGCGCCACTTTCATGTAGGCAAAGGCAGCAAACCAGACCGTTTTTTTGTCCGGGTTCTCCGGGATCATGACGCGCACATCAACACCCCGCAGGGCCGCAATGTTCAGTGCTTCAAGGACCGCTTCATTTGGCACAAAATAAGGGCTGGTAATCCATGCTCGCTGTTTTGCAACATTTAACATCTGAACAAAGAAGAGGCTGCATGTTTCAAGTTCGTCAGATGGTCCTGAAGGCACGACCAGGACATTAGTGCCAGTGGTCTGGGCCTCTGTAATCCAATTCAGCTTAGGCACTTCTCCAGCCACCAAAAACCAGTTTTCCATAAACAAAGCCTGTAGCCCCATTACAGCCGGGCCACTCAACCTCAAATGGGTATCACGCCAATGCCCAAAACGTTTATTTTTACCAAGATATTCATCGCCCACGTTATGCCCACCAGCAAAGCCGATCTTGCCGTCTACAACCACAATTTTGCGATGATTGCGGAAGTTGAGCAGGAAGCGGTTTTTGAAACGTTTCGGGCTACCGAAAGCATGGACTATGGCACCGGCAGAAACGAGTTCCTGCCAATAGCTTTGGGGTAATGCATAGCTGCCGATGGAGTCGTAGAGAAAATAAACTTGCACCCCGGAGCGTTGCTTAACAAGCAGTCGCTGCAGCAATTCTCGCCCTATTTCGTCGTCCTTGACGATGAAAAACTCGACCAGCACATACTTCTGTGCCTGGTCGATTGCGGTGAAGATTGACTCGAAGGTTGCATGTCCGTTGACGAGCAAATCTACAGTGTTGCCACCGGTAAAAATCATGCCTGAGAGCTTTTCCATGAAGCGGCCTAACGAAGCTCGAGTGGAAAGCTTTGCTTGGAAAGGTCGACTCTGTTCCTCCATGCGCGTCATTGCCCGCTGAATCGATAGGTCATTATCGCGACAGGAAGGCAAATACCCCTCAAGCTTTTGCTGGCCGAAGAAAGCGTACAATGGCAACGCAAGAAATGGAGCCGCAATTAGAAACAGCGCCCAGGCAATTGCTCCTTGCGAAGTGCGGGCATTAAGAACAGCATGAGCAGCAAGACCAATGCCTGCAATTTCAAGGGTCGCGATAAAGAGACCAATTATGGTGAGTTCTTCAACGGAAAAGATGAACATTAATCAACAGAGCCTTTTTGCTATCACTCATTACGATCTAAACAATAAATATTAGCGGTGACACAATAGTATCGTGTCACCGGAATACTGTTCCCATCTCATGAACTTTACAAATGAAGGAAGACACCGACACGTGTTTCGGCAGCCTCTTTGGCTTCTGCGACAATCCGTTTCAGCAAAACATCGCAGGTCGGAATATCGTTAATCAAACCGATCACCATACCGGCCGTCCAAATTCCACCGTTGACATCCCCCTCGTCCAACACCTTGGTGCGACCAATCGTGCCAGCGACCAGAGGTTGAATCTCGGTAAAATCCGTTTCACCGTCTTTGGCTTCGATAGCAAGGACCTCTTCAGAGATCTGGTTCTTAAAGACACGAACCGTGTTTTTTAATGTTCTCAACATCAGAGTTGTCTGTCGTTCATCGGCATCGACCATAGCCTGTTTGACGTTATCGTGAACAGGGGCCTCCCGGGTTGCGAAAAAGCGCGTCCCCATATTGATGCCATCCGCGCCGAGAGCAAAAGCTGCCGCCATCTGGTAACCGTTGGCGATGCCACCGGAGGCCAGTATCGGGACGGAAAGTTTGGCAGCAACCGCAGGTCGTCTTCACCTGGATGTCCGGCACACTCGAACCCGTCCACGCTGACGGCATCGCAGCCGATCGCTTCTGCTTTCAATGCGTGACGCACCGATGTGCATTTATGAATCACTTTGATTCCGGCCGCTTTGAAAGCGGGCATAAAGGGTTCTGGGTTCCGACCGGCGGTTTCGACAACCCCGACCCCGCTCTCTATAATTGCCTGCAGATACTCTTCGTATGGAGGTGGGGTAATGGAAGGCAGAATCGTCACATTGACGCCGAAGGGTTTATCGGTCATGTCACGGCAGCGAGAAATCTCTTTGAGCAGCTCTTCGGGGGTTGGAAACGTTAAGGCGGTAATAATACCAAAGCCTCCAGCATTAGAGACTGCTGCGGCAAGGTCGGCGGTACCAACCCACATCATGCCGCCCTGCACAATAGGATATTTAATTCCAAGCAGTTCGGTAATTCTCGTCTTCATCGTTTATGGCCTCACTTTAAAGCTTTGCCGTTCAGGAGCGAAACAAGCCCAACCGATCTGTTCAAGCAGGGTCTAAGACAATCTTTCTGCCAGAATCTCAGCGATATCTTTAGAAACCATGCTTTCTTCCATCCCCAGGCCTTTAATACCATCCTCAAACATCGTCAGACAGAAGGGACAGTTTGAAACCAACATGTTGGCGCCTGCCTCGGCAGCCATGCCGACCCGTGTGTTATTGATCCGTACACCAAGATTCTCTTCGGCCAGGATCCGGCCGCCGCCGGCACCGCAGCAGAAGCCTTCGCTCTTGCTCTTGTCCATTTCAGAAACCCTGGCCCCAGCAACATCGAGCAGAACGCGCGGTTGCTCGTAGATATCGTTGTGGCGCCCGAGGTAACAGGAGTCGTGATAAGTACAGTCAAAACTGTCTTTACGGAGCTTCAGCTTTCCTTTGGTCACCAGTTCCTCAAGGAAGACCGTGTAGTGTTCGACCGGTAGAGTGAAGCCGAGGTCACGGTAATCTTTACCCAGGGTATTGAAACAGTGGGGGCAGCTGGTTACGATCTGCTTCACGTTGTAACTTTTGATCCTTTCAATATTCTCGGCAGCAAGGGACTGGTAGAGGTATTCGTTGCCTATCTTTCTGACCGGTTCGCCGCAGCATTTTTCCTCTTTGCCGAGGATGCCGACCTTGAGGCCGGCAGCCTGGCAGAGTTTAACGAAGCTGGTGGCAATCTTGATGTTACGCTTGTCGAAGGAGGCGTAACAGCCAACAAAATAGAGGATGTCGACATCAGGATCCTCGGCCAGCTCCTTAATGCCTACGGCTTCCGCCCAATCGCCGCGTGAAGCATAACCGAGGCCAAGCGGGTTGCCATTGACTTCAACATGCTCGGCAGCCGCCATAACTTCTTCGCCCGGGAAAGCCCCTTCCATCAGCACCATGTTGCGGCGCATATCGACAATCTTGATGACGTGCTCAATCGACGCTGGACAGATCTCCTCACAGGCCCGGCAAGTTGTACAAGACCACAGGGCCTCCCTGTCACAGGTCTCGACCAGGTTCGCTTGCGGATTCTCAAAGGCCGCCTCACCAATCTGGTTGACGATTTTCATCGGTGAGAGGGGTTTGTCTGTCGTATGTGCCGGGCAACGGTCCTGGCAACGCTTGCACTGTGTACAGGCGTCGGTATCGAAGATATCCTTCCAGGTCATTTCCGAGACATGAGTCACGCCAAAAGTCTCCAGCTCTTCGTCTTCCAGATCGAGAGTCGTCAAGCTGCCTTTGGGCCCCTGATCAACAAAAAAATAGTTGGCGCTTGTGGTCAGGATATGACGGAACTTGGTGAACGGTATCAGCATGATGAAGCCGACAACCAGGAGCATATGAAACCACCATAAACCGACATGCAGGCTCTTTAAAGACTCCTCTCCCAAGGAAACCAGGCCCTTGGCAAAGACCAGACCGACCGGCGACCAACTCGCCAGAGGAGTCCCCAATTCTGTTACGGCCATCCTGGCGCCTTCAATAAAAAAGCCGGTGAGCAGAATGGCGAAAAGCAGGCCATGCATAATGGCATCGTCTTTTATGCTTTCAAGCCCCTCAGGACGCACCAGGTAACGACGAACAAACAGACCGGCCAGCATGACAACGGCGACCAGGCCGGCCAGGTCGAGGATCAGAGAGAAATAGAGATAGAACGTGCCTTTCAGGAACTTGATATCGAAGAACAAATCTGTGAAATCCGCTTGCAGGAGAATCAGACAGGTTCCAATAAACAACAGGAAGAACCCCCAGAAGAAGAGACCGTGGGCAATCCCTGGACCACGAACGACCATAACCTTGGTCTGCAGCAAGACGTCTTTTAATAAGCCGGCAATCCGCGCGCCACTGTTGTCAGTGCGATTTAACGGTTTGCCGAGACGATAGACCTTGAGTCTCTGCAGAAAACCCCAGGCAAAGACCGCTATCGCAACCAGGGTCAGGGCGTACATTGGGGCCAATGTCCCAACTCCATGACCAACGTTCCAATAAATCTCACGCGTAAATTCCATAACCGCCATCAAATCCTTTTACAATTCAGCCAACACAGTTAACTGGAGCAAGCCAATAAAAGATGAGCCACAAAGACACAGAGTTCACAGAGAAGACTCAAAACCCCGTCAACCCTTAACGTTTGTTTTCCTCAGTGCCCTATGCGGCTCTGTGGATAGAAAATCAGGAGTTTAAAGGCTTTTTATCTTCTCTGTGAGGGCCGGCACCAACTCTTTCAGGTCAGCAACAGCCAAGACATCAGCAATTTCACCAATAGGCGCATCCTTGTCGGTGTTAATCGCAACGACGAATTCGGACTTTTTCATACCGGCCAAATGCTGGATTGCCCCGGAGATGCCGCAGGCGATGTACAGTTTGGGTGAGACGGTCTGGCCGGTGGTCCCCACCTGCCGGTGGTGCTCGGTCCATTCAGCATCGACAACCGGGCGGCTGGCCCCATATTCGCCACCCAGCGACTCAGCCAGGTTCGCGATCATTTCGAGATTTTCGGGCTTGCCAATGCCACGCCCGGCGCTGACGATAATCTCAGCTTTGCTCAGATCGACACCACCTTTTTCAACCGCTTCGTAACCGGCGAACTCAACTTGTGCGGGAGCATCGGTCTCAACTTTGACAAGAGTGGCCGTACCACTCGGATCACCACTCAGGCCGAAAGCACCACCTTGCAATGTCACCACGGTTTGGGCCGTCTTCGCCTTCACATCACGGCGCAGCTTGGAGTTGCAGGTAGGAACCACCAGATGGCCATCTACGACATCAATAACTTCCGATACCTGAGCAGCTTTCAAAGCCAGGGCAACACGCGGAGCCAGATCCCAACCATAAGAGGAGTGACTGAAAACAATCATCTCGGGCTGTTCTTCAGCAATCACGTCAAGGAGCAGTTGCTTGTGAGCCGATGGGTTGAATTCGCTGTATTTGGAACTGTCAGCAAAATAAAGGGTGCCATTGTATCGAGGCAGGTCGCTCTCACTGCCGACCAGGAACATCGCGCTGTCGGCACCCAGTTTTTCGGCAAATGCAACCAGCTCATAAGTCGAAGCAAGGAGCTTTCCGTCCCTATATTCACCGACCAGTAAAGTTTTCATATTGATATCTCCTCAGGAGTTCATAAAAATCGGCTGATGCCTATGCCAGTACACCGGTTTTGTCTTTAAGAATATTGACAACTTCATTAACAATGTTGCCAACCTCCCCTTCAAGGACGATTCCACCACCCTTCTTCTCGGGGAAGTACATCCTGGTCGTTTCCTGCACGGCGTCGACCTGCAACAGAGTCGCGACCTCGACGCTGAGAAGCTCTTTCTTCTTGGCCTTCATGATGTTCGGCAGGGTTGGGTAGCGCGGCTTATTCAAGCCTAGCTGGCAAGTCACCAGAGCCGGCAGGCCGGCCTTTACGACAGCCTTGAGGCCACCCTCGAGTTCACGGCGGGCCGTGACCTGACCGTTTTCATAAGCAAATTCAACGACCGTGCTGATACTGGCCAGATCAAGCATTTCAGCAACCAGCACACCGACCTGGGCACTGCCGCGATCTTGCGACTGCATGCCGGTAAAGATCATGTCAAAGCCTTTGTCTCTGGCAAAGGTGGCGATGATTGAAGCTATTTCAAAGGGGTCTTTGGCGAACGAGGCATCGTCAACAACATGGACACCGCGATCACAGCCCATAGCCAGGGCTTTCTTGATTGGCTCCTTGACCCGATCAGAGCCAATAGTGAGAACAGTGACATCAGCCTCACCGACCTGCTCTTTCAACTGCACAGCCTGCTCTATGGCGTATTCGTCGTATTCATTCATTCGCCAGGCCAGATCAGAGTTGTCGTACCATTGACCCTCGGCATTCACCTTGAATCTTGATTCCATATCCGGGACTTGCTTCACACACACAAGAATTTTCATAATTCATCTCCCAAGTGATTTAATCTTTACCAAGCAGACAGGACAGCGAAATATCCCTGTCGGGAAGCTCGTTTCAGACCGCCAGCAGCGGTTAATCGCGTCATGGCCTTTCTGGATGAACAGCATACTGTTTGGGCGAGGCGCCACTCTGGACACCTGACCCGTTCTATAAAGGATAGCAAATTCATTGAGTTCTGTCGGATAAATTGTGTGAGCCCATGCCTGCATGATCAGATGGGATTGCACAGGTTTGTCATCGCAAGCCGAGTTGCCTGTCCTCACCAGTCGC
>SBFN01000104.1 GCA_006226895.1 Deltaproteobacteria bacterium
TAAAACCAAGACTCTGAACTATATTTGGGGCAATCAATTGCCGAAGGATTCGTTCCAGAGAAATGTTTATACCAGCAATGCCGTGATGATCGCCGTTGAAAGCGGTTCTGCCAAAACCGGTGAGTGGATCGCCGTACAGCGTAATCTCATCGATGATTACCGTATGGCCTTTGGTGAAGAGCCCCCGAAGGTCGGCGCTATAGCCATTATGACTGACACCGATAATACCGGGGCAACGGCCGTTGCCTGGTATGGTGATATAAAAGCCCTCCGTAAATAAGCCTTCCTGCTCGTCGTGCCAGACATTTCTTTTTTTTCCGTTATACTCTAAGTGTGGTCATCAGTTGTTGCTGTAAAACTCTGGTCTAAGGGAGGCCTCCATGTCATTGGTTAAAACCTGGTACACACCCGAGTCTGCTGCTGACAAGTTTGGTATTCAGATTGGTCAATTGCAGGAGTGGGTTAAGGAAGGTCTGGTGCGGTCGGAACGGGAAGGCGAGAAGGTTGTCCGTGTAAATATAGATGATGTGCGCCTTGAAGTGGAGGCTATGGTCCAGCGCTCCTGATCTAGCCGTGTCCTGAACGATAAGATTAAAGAGCCCCTGAGTGAAGACGATTCGTCTTACCCAAGGGCTCTTTTCTACATTGCAGGCATCAGGATTTAAGCCCTGGTCGCCTTTTGGGATTAATTGATTTTCAAATGCGCTTACGAAGTTTTTAGTGTATGAAGCCTTCCCTGACAGTCTGGGTCAATTGGTCGCGTTCATCTTAAGAATTAAAGCGACAAGGCCGATGACTCCGATTGCTGTGAATATCATGGTAAGTTTGGGAAAGCCCATGAGGCTACTCACGGTTGCTGCGACCAAGCCAGCCACAAAAACCAAACCCAAATAGTAAACCCGCTTAGTTCGGACTTCGTTTCTTTTCTGACCTTCAACCAGAGGTTCATTGCAGACTGGACAGTTGGACAATCGGTCTAAGGTGTTCTCCCCACACTTTGGACATATCACTTGTGACATAGTTTTCTCCTCCCGTTAAAAAAACGTATATCTATTCCTATACCACAAAAATCGTCAAAAACAACATAAAAGACCAGAATAATCAATAGGTTGTATGCTTAATCCTTTGCAAAATAAAAACCGGTCGCATCAAAATGTAAAAGAGTCTTGTTCTGATAAGGAAAGGGAAGGTCCTTGCCTACGGTAGACGCAATACTTTGGGTTGTAACTGAAACGATTCTCTAGCAGCTGCCACCACATTCGCAATTCGGTTCTTCCCCGGTCAGCCAACCGTTGATGATCGCGCTGGCACAGCCCACTCCCTTTTTAACAGTTAGGGCTTCAACAGGGCAGTTGATGACGCAGGCGCCACATTCAATACAAGCGTTCAAGTCGGCAACGTGTGCCTTACTTTCTTTCATGACAAGAACGCCGTGTGGACAAACCGCCGGGCAAAGGTCGCAACCAATGCAGCGTTCCTCGTCAAGTTTCAAGCTGGCAACATTTTCAATGTAGCGCGGAGTTGTCATCTCTTCTCTTTTTCCTTTTTAAAAAGCTGCCGCCAACCAGCAAAGAGCGCCGACCAGCAGAGCAGCTGCCTGCGCAGGTATGGCCTGGCGCATTTCTTTCTCAACGCCCGAAGGTGAGGTGAAGGTTGACGAGCCTGTGAAGTGCATGGCGCACCAGGATGAGATCGTTGCTGTGACGACGATCAGGGCCAGTGTGTTAAGCCATTCCAGGGTGGTCGCGAAAATAAGGGCGGCCGCGAAACCGGTTGCGAGACCGGTTATTGCGCCCTTCTTGGCGAAGGCGCGTCCGGGAACCCAAGGCAGCAGAATTGGAGTAAGCACTGCACCGGTCAGAAGGGCCATGATCCCCGTTGCAACGGCAGCTCCGCCGCGTGACCATGCCTTTGAGAGGGAAAAAAACTCGGGGCCTATGCCGCCGACAAGAAACAGGGCAACAATACTGTAGAGAATGTGCTTCCACATGTGAACCAGCTCTACGGGGGTCAGGACCAGGCGGTCGACCAGGCCAAAGGTGACCCGCCGCATCTGCGGTGAGGCTTTGTTTCCGGAATCGATAAACTCTGGCAGGTCGCTGCTGCGGACAGGTCCATAAACAACTTTGAAGCCGCAGGCCTTGGCGACTTCGTGGGCGGCAACCCCCGGGGCACCAAGCTGCGGCAGGATCAGGGTGCGATGCTTGACGACGTCCTGCAGGTTAGCTCTTTCAACCTGACGCACAATTTCATCTGTACCGAAAGTCCCTTTGCCGGCGGCACACCAGACATTGATGCCCTTGGTGTCGATAACCAGTATCCAGGCGTCGTGGCCGAACATGTCTCGGCGAAGGATGTCGAAGGTCATCTTGTAGTTGGCGGTTACCAGGACCGGGCTGTCACCCGAGGGCGTGCCGATGGCGTAGAGCCCCGGCGCGATACTGTAGCGGGTTCGCCCGAACCCCCATCGCATCTGCCAGCGGCCGGCAATGTCTGTTGCTGTGAGGCGCGTTGCAACCTTAGGAATCTGCTGCCCTGATGCAGTTGCCCAACCGCAGACGAAAGGCCAGAGCTTGTAGCCCGGCCGGTCATCGGCAACCTCGGCACAACAGGGTTCGGCGCTCTGTGCAGGCGGACAACACTCTGTACCATCTTTGACTGGAGGGCAGCAGGACGTTTCCGGCTCAGGTGGTGGACAGCAATTGTTTTTGCTCATTACTTTGCGGGGAGGCTGCGGCCCCCGCACTCCTTGAGTTTGGCGTGAGCGTGACGCAGCATGCGTTCCGTGGTCTCCCAGTTGACGCATTTGTCGGTAATTGAAACACCGTAGGCCAGATCCTCGAGCTTGTCGGCCATCTTCTGATTGCCTTCTTCGAGGAAACTCTCGATCATCAGTGAACCGATCTGACCGTTGCCGGCCGCAACCTGCTCAATAACATCATTCATAACACCTTCCTGGCGGGTATGGTCTTTGTAGGAGTTGGCGTGGCTGCAGTCGACCATGATGGACGTCTCGATCTTCGACTTCGACAGTTTTTCCATAACCTGGGCAATGTCGGCGGCTTCGTAGTTGGGTTTGTCGTTGCCGCCGCGCAGCACCATGTGGACATCAGGGTTGCCTGTGGTTTTTACGATGGAGATGCGACCTTCACGGTTAATACCGAGAAAGCTGTGCGAGTGGCATGCCGCGCCCATGGCGTCGATGGCAATCTGCAGGTTGCCATCGGTACCGTTCTTGAACCCGACCGGGAAGGAGAGACCACTCGACATTTCACGGTGGGTCTGGCTTTCTGTGGTGCGGGCACCAATGGCGCCCCAGCTGATCGTGTCAGCCATATATTGTGGTGTGATCGGATCGAGCATCTCCGTGGCGACCGGCAACCCCCTGTCGGTGATGTCGAGCATCAAACGGCGAGCGATGCCGAGACCTTTTGAAATCTGGTGCGTCTCGTCAAGATCCGGATCGTTGATCAGGCCTTTCCAACCGATTGTGGTGCGGGGTTTTTCAAAATAAACGCGCATAACCAGCAGTAACTGATCTTTAAGTTCCTCATTCAGCCTGGCCAGCCGTTCAGCATATTCGAGGGCGGCTTTGGGGTCGTGAATGGAGCAGGGGCCGACGACAACCATCATCCGCGGGTCGCGATTCCAGAGGACGTTTTGAATCTGTTCACGGGAGGCAGCGACAAAACTGGCGGCTTTTTCCGAGAGAGGCAAGACCTGTTTGAGGTCTGCCGGAGCAATCAGGGGCTTTACGGCGCTGACTTTGAGGTTGTTGGTCTGAACCATGGTTCTCTCCTTAATATAGGTATGTAAAAATGAATATTATCTCGCAGGGGTCGCTATTATGGCCTCAAGATGCTGAGAAATCAACGTTTTTCCCGAAACATGTCAGGGAAAGAGTTTGACTGGTCCGTCTGTATTAAGTTATATAATATCAGTCATAAATAG
Source organism: Deltaproteobacteria bacterium (assembly GCA_006226895.1). Lineage (GTDB taxonomy): Bacteria > Desulfobacterota > Desulfuromonadia > Desulfuromonadales > BM103 > M0040. Next base: position 3,952 of record SBFN01000104.1, read on the forward strand.
TCATTATCGTTACTTTTTAACGATATCTTTCGAGGTGCCCATGCAAGTTCTCTGGTCTTCGCTCTACGACATCGTCAGTCTGGTGTTCCAGGTTTATATCTTTATCGTCATCGCCAGGGCTCTCATCTCCTGGGTGAACCCCGATCCTTACAACCCGATCGTGCGTTTCCTCCACAATGCAACCGAGCCTGTGCTTGCCCTTATGAGACGCTATCTGCCGTTGCAGTTCAGTGGTATCGACCTCTCGCCGATTGCCTTGTTGTTTGCGCTGACGATTGTTGAAAAGATACTGCTGAATATAATTGTTCAGTTCAGCCGCGGATTCTGAGGTGAGCATGCGAATCAGCCCGATTGATATCCAGCAGAAACAGTTCAAGTCGCGTCCTTTCGGTTATGAGAAGTCTGGTGTTGATCAGTTCCTGGAAATGCTGGCCGAGGAATTAGAGCGTTTGATCGGTAAGAACCAGAATCTTCAGGAGTCGCTTGATCGGGTCAACGCGACCCTGAGTGAGATGCGTGAACGTGAAGAGACCTTGAAAGAAACCCTGGTGACGACCCAGAAGGTGACTGAAGAGCTCAAGTCGACTGCTCGTCGTGAGGTTGACGTCATGATGGCTGAGGCCGAGATCAAGGCCGAACGGTTGATGCACAATGCAGAAGAACGTCGCGGGCAGTTGATCGAAGAAGTCCAGGAGATCAAACGTCAGAAGATTGATTTTGAAGTCAGCCTGCGTGGTTTGCTGGAAAAGCATATTCGCATGATCGATCTGAATACTGTTGCTCTTGATGCACCCGATGCTGATGCCAGGATGCTTGAAGAGCCACTGCCGTTTGTCGAAAAAGAAGACTCCACCGAAGAAGAGGACTCTGCGGAAGGGGCCAGTCCTGCAGAAGCGTCTGTCGAAGAAGCCGAATTCGATGATGAGAAAGAGCCTTTGACGACGGCATTTGGAGAAGCTGAAGCACCTCTTGAGCATGAGCCTCCGGAGCTCTCTTTCGATTTCGACCCGAATGATCCCAATGGTGAAAAGGACCTTCTCAAGTGAACCTGCCCTGCCTGCGGCAAACCGACGCAGGTGTCGAAGTTTTTCTCTATATCCAGCCCCGAGCCAGTCGCAACAAGGTTGTCGGCCTGCAAGGAGAGGAACTCAAGGTTGCTTTGACCGCTCCACCGGTTGATGGTGCCGCTAACAAGGCCTGTTGTCTCTTCATCGCCAAGCTCAGCAGTTTACCCAGGAGTTGTGTCAGGATAATTTCTGGTGAAACATCCCGTCACAAGCGCTTGTTGCTTGAAGATGCTGATATCCTAGAAGTGACTCGTCTTGTAGAAGGTTGGCTGGGGGGTTGACATCTGCGCTCAAAGTCATTAAATTACCGACGAATTTTA
>SBFN01000095.1 GCA_006226895.1 Deltaproteobacteria bacterium
TCTTTTGGCATCATCATGTTGGCGATTGTCAAAGGCCAACCACAGATTCTGACTCTGCGCGAAGTGCTGGATCACTTCATTGACCACCGCAAGGAGATCGTGACCAGGCGCACCATGTTCGAGCTGAAGAAAGCCGAAGCCCGCGCCCACATCCTCGAAGGTCTCAAGATTGCCCTGGACAACCTCGACGAGGTTATTCAGACGATCAAAACCAGTGCCAACCCGGCTGAAGCCAAGGAAAGGTTGATCTCCCGTTTCGAGCTGAGTGATATCCAGGCCCAGGCGATTCTTGAAATGCGCCTGCACCGCCTGACCGGCCTCGAGCGCGACAAGATTATCGAGGAGTACAACCAGGTCATGGCGCTGATCAAGCGTCTCAAGGAGATCCTTGCCAGCGAGGTCGAGATACTCAAGATCATCAAAGCCGAATTGGCTGATATAAAGGATCGCTTCGACAATCCTCGCCGCACCGAAGTTATCGCCGTGGCCGCCGATCTCTCCATTGAGGATATGATCGTCGAGGAAGACATGGTCGTCACCGTCTCCCATTCCGGTTATATCAAGCGCAATGCCGTATCTCTTTACCGGGCTCAACGACGTGGTGGCAAGGGTGCGACAGGGATGCGACCCAAGGATGAGGATTTCGTTGAAAACCTCTTTATTGCTTCGACCCACAGCTATGTCCTGATCTTTACCAGCAGGGGCAAGGTCTACTGGCTCAAGGTCCACGAGATTCCGCAAGGCGGCCGCGCTGCGCGCGGCAAGGCGATCGTCAACCTCCTGAACCTGGAGGCGGATGAGAAGGTCATGACGATCCTGCCGGTCAAGGATTTTGAAGAGGGCCGTTTCATCATCACCGCTACGCAAAAGGGCACGGTCAAGAAAACCGACCTTTTGGCTTATTCGAATCCCCGCCAGGGGGGCATCATTGCCCTGACCATCGATGAAGGTGACAGCCTGATCGCTGCGCGCCTGACCGATGGTTCCATGGACATTCTGCTTGCCAGCCATAACGGTAAATCGATCCGCTTTAACGAAAGCGATGCCCGCCCCATGGGCCGCACTGCCCGTGGTGTCCGCGGTATGATGCTCGAAGGTGGCGATGAAATCATCGGCATGGAGGTCGTCTCCGATGCGACTGCGTCGACCCTGGTCACCGTTACAGAAACTGGCTACGGCAAGCGCACCAGTCTTACCGAATATCGCGTACAGAGTCGCGGCGGTAAAGGTATTATCACGATCAAGACCGGAGGTCGCAACGGCCAGGTGGTTGATGTTAAACTGGTGGAGGATGAATCAGATCTGATGTTTATTACCGACCGGGGCAAGGTGCTGCGTACACGGGTCAGCGCCCTCTCCATTATCGGCCGCAACACCATGGGGGTTCGCCTGATGGTGCTCGAGGCCGATGAACGTATTGTTGCGGTCGCCAAGCTGGCAGAGAAAGAAGATGACGAAGGAAATCCAGAAATTGAAGAAACAGCTCCTTCTGGAGGAGCTGAAGCGCCAGGGGAAGGCGCCTAGACAGCGGCTCTGGATTTTACTCGGTCTGATCATGGTGGCGCTGGTCGCCGCCGGCGTTTACAGGTACCAGTCGAATCTACAAACAAGACTCGAAGAACGTTTCCAGCAAGGCCTCGCTTTCAGGCAGGAAGCCAGATATAGCGACGCGGTTGAGCTGTTTAAGGAGCTTCACGCTGAGCAGCCGTCTTTTGTGCGGATACCCCAGGCTCTTTTTCAGGTCGCTGAAATACAGGATCTGTACCTTGGTCGTTATTCCGATGCTCTGCTGACCTACCTGATGCTGGAGCGGGATTACCCGGATGCACCAGAGGTGTTTGCTGCCAGGGAGCAGGTCGCTGTGCTTTACAAGTATCGGCTCAACGACTGTGATCAGGCTATCGCTGTTTACCAGAAGGTTCTCGATGAAGCCGATAATAACAATGATCAGCTGCAGTACGAGGTGGCGGACTGCTATTTCCGCCTGAATAACTTTGCCCAGGCCCGGATTGAGTTTGAAAGCCTGCTGAAGAATGATCCGCAAAGTGATCTATTTGCCGAAGTACAATACCGAATTGCCATGACCTACGCTCTGGAAGGAAAACTTCCCGAAGCGGCCGGGGCTTATCGGGTAGTTATTGAGCGTTGGTCGGAAAGCTCCTATGCTGTGGAAGCAAGCTTCGGTCTGGCAACGGTACTGGAAGAGCAGGAAGAGCTCGTGGAAGCGTTGAAAATTCTCGAGGAGCTTAAAGGGATTTATCCCAAAGAAGACGTCCTGACGCGCAAGACGGAGCAGGTACGCGAGCGGATTGAAAAGAAAAAGAAGGCGATTTAGCGCTTTTCGGTTGTTCAAAACACCAGGGGTGAGAGGGTTTGACATGATGAAAATCGGAGTCATCGGTGCAGGTAGCTGGGGAACCACCCTTGCCAATGTTCTGGCTAAAAAGGGTCACGATGTCACCCTCTGGGTTTATGAAGCAGACCTGGTTAAACGCCTGCAGGAAACCGGCGTCAACGATCTCTACCTGGATGGTATAACGCTGTCAAATAAACTGGCTTATACCAACGATCTGTCAGAGGCTGCCCAAAACAGCCAACTCATGCTGCTGGTTTCACCCTCGCAGGTCATGCGCCACGTCCTCAAAGATCTCAAAGCGTACATTACCGAAGATTGCCTGCTGGTTTCTGCAGCCAAGGGGATAGAAAATGGTACCCTTTTGACTATGTCCGAGGTCTTGCAGGAAGTTCTTGGAGAGCAGGTCGCCAAACGCAGTGCTTTTCTTTCCGGACCATCCTTTGCGCGTGAGGTTGCCGTAGAGCAACCAACGGCTGTTGCCGTTGCAGCGGAGGATCTTGAGGTTGCGAATCGCGTTCAGGATGTTTTCAGCACGGATTATTTCCGTGTTTATACCAATCAGGATGTGGTTGGCGTGGAAATCGGCGGGGCGATGAAAAACGTTATTGCCCTGGCCGCCGGTGTTGGTGATGGCCTTGGTTACGATCACAATGCCCGAGCCGCCCTGATTACCCGGGGCCTGGTGGAAATTGCCCGTCTCGGTGAAGCCAAGGGGGCGCAGGAAGCCACCTTTTTCGGTCTGGCCGGCATGGGTGATCTGATTTTGACCTGTACCGGAAACCTTTCCCGCAACCGGTCGGTTGGTATGGAGTTGGGCAAAGGGCGCAAGCTCGATGAAATCCTCAACCAGATGCATATGGTTGCCGAAGGGGTCAAGACCACCCTTTCCGCGTATCAACTGGCGTGCAAGTTGGGGGTTGCTATGCCGATAACGGAGCAGATGTACCAGGTCCTCTACGAAGAGAAGGACCCGAAGCAGGCTGTTGCTGACCTGATGACGCGGGCCCTGACTTCAGAAGACGAATAAGAAAACCATTTTAAGGGGATAAAAATGATGAAAAAAATGATCTTGATGATTGTCACCGCCAGTCTGTTCTTTACCGCACCTGTGCTCGCTGCCGAGGTTGTTGTCATTGAAACCAATCATGGCGATATAACGGTTGAGCTGGATAACGAAAAAGCGCCTGTCTCAGTAGCAAACTTTTTGACCTATGTTGAAAGCAACCATTACGATGGTACGATCTTTCACCGGGTGATTAAGGATTTTATGATTCAGGGCGGAAACTTTACCCCTGAGATGTCACCCAAAAAGACTCTCGCTCCGATCAAGAACGAAGCAGGCAATGGTTTGCGCAACCTGCATGGCACGATCGCTATGGCTCGCACCGGCGTCGTGGACAGTGCGACCAGCCAGTTCTTCATCAACCTCAAGGATAATGATTTTCTCGATCACAAGGACACCACTGTCCGGGGTTACGGCTACGCCGTGTTCGGCAAGGTCATCAAGGGCATGGATGTGGTTGAAAAGATCGGTGCGACCAAGACCCACACTTTTAAACGTTTCCGCGATGTTCCGGCTGAACCGGTCGTTATCAAGAGCGTCAAGCGTGTAGCAAAGTAAAATCGGTCACTCGTGAAATAATCTCTTTTTCGGAAGAGCAAGCCGAAGTCGTTACCCTGCGAGTAATGACGTTAGCGAGGCAGGTATGTCCACCGCTCGCATCATGACTTATAATATTCAGGGCTGCCGGGGCGGCGATGGACAGGTCAATCCTGACCGGATTCTGAATGTTATTGCCGACGCTGCTCCTGATATTGTCCTCCTGCAGGAGCTCGACGCGGTGCACCATGCCGATATTCTCCCCTACCTGTCGGAGCGCCTCGGTCTTGAGTCATTCCGCGACGTGACCGGAGGACCTCTGGCTTATCTCTCCTTTTTTCCCCTCAAAGCAGTACAGAGATTCGATCTTGGTTATGGTGGGCAGTGCCTGCGGGCTGATGTCGAACTGGGTGGCAAACGCCTGCACCTGTTGAATGTCAGCCTGGACAGCTTCCCGCGTTTTCGCAGTCACCAGGTCACGCGCTTACTCGGTTCAGAACTGCTCGGCAACCCATCCATGGCGTGCCCGGCATTAATTGTTGGTGACTTCGCCGATTTTCTTTGGGGGGCAGGTAACCTGGAACTGGCATCCGTTCTGCGCCGGGCCCGTCGACCCCTGTGGCGGGGTACCTACCCTTCCCGTTGCCCGGTTTTTGGCCGGGATCGTGCTTATCTGCGTGGTGGCGTACGAATCCTTGACGCTTCCATCAATCGTAGCTACATCGCCCGCCAGGCGTCAGGACATTTACCTTTGACGATGAC
>SBFN01000214.1 GCA_006226895.1 Deltaproteobacteria bacterium
GAAGAACTTTTTTCCAGAGCAACATGAGGATGCATCCTTGCCGGCGAAGTCTCTTTTAAGGGCGTCCTTATATGACAGATGTGTCGAAAGGCGGGGCCCTGTTTCAAACTAAAGGCTAGCACGTAAGTGACAGGGCGCAACGAAGGTCTCTGACATTATTGGTGGTCGAGCTGAACAACCAGGTCTTCTTTTCGCAGAGATCGTTGTCCGCGGAAAAATGTATCATGGCTTCTGTGATGGGTTGTGGTGAAGGAGGCAGGTCAGTTTGCTGAAAGAGAAATTTGCCATCCTCACCCGAGAACAGGCAGGAAAGATCAGAAAAGGCTTGACCTGATTCAAACGAATGTTTAAATCATATGTACGACCTAACCAACCTTTTCCCTTTTTCATGGAGACCTTGTCATCAGATGAGTCAGACCGATACCAAGCAGAGGATCCTTGACGCTGCAGAGCATTTATTTGCCCGAGATGGCTATCATGCCACCTCCCTCCGTAGCATTACGACTGAGGCTGAAGCTAACCTGGCCGCGGTCAATTACCACTTTGGCAGTAAAGAGTCTCTACTCGAAGCAATTATCGATCGTCGACTGCGCCCCCTCAATCAGATTCGCCAAGGTCAGCTCGACGCCCTGCTGCAGAAAACAGAAGCAGCTGGCACAATTCCGTCCTGTCGTGACGTCTTGCGGACCTTCGTCGAACCAACGCTCCGTCTACGTAAACAGGGTTCGGGTTCAGAAAATTTTATTGCCCTTATCGGTAGAACCCTCGCTGAACCACAGGGGATTGCCATGTCAATCTTCATGCGGAACATGGAGCCCCTGCTGGCCCGGTTATTTCAGGCGTTGAATCTTTCTCTTCCCGGTGTCTCGCGACAGGTTCTCTTCTGGCGGGTTCACTTTGTGTTTGGCTCCCTGAGCCACGTGATGCGCTGCCATGAGCGCCACTCCATTGTTCCGGAAGATGTCAGTATCGATATGAGCGTTGAAGAGGAAGTGGAGCTTTTTCTTGATTTTGCGGTAGCAGGCATGGAGGTGAAGAAACAATGAAGCGTGTCAGTGCTCTAATCATGATACTGCTCGTGACCGGCTGCTCCCTGCATCAACCGACAGATGTCAGCTTGTCTGTGGACCCCCCGCAAGAGTTCCTCGGTCAACCAATGACAGGTGAAGCCAGGTCACTGTCTGGCCGGTGGTGGCTGGCTTTTGAGGATCAACAACTCAATCAGTTAATGACAGAGCTTTTTGAACAGAACCTGGAACTGACGCAGGCGGTGGCCCGCCTCGAACAAGTTGAAGCCCTGGCACAGATCAGCCGCAGTGCAGAGTCTCCGTTTCTCACTGGCGGAGGAAGTGTGGGCCGCTCAAGCCAGCCGGGCCTCGCGGATGATTTTATCGGCAACAATCAGCAGCTGTCTCTGGCGGCAGGTTACGAGCTTGATCTCTGGGGCAAGTTGTCGGCGCAGAGCACGGCTGCCGAACTGGAACTCTCTGCCAGTCGCCAGGATATACAAACACTTTATCTGGGCCTGTCAGCACGACTGGCTGACCTCTACTTCCTTGCCATTGAACAGCGCGCACAGTTGGCGCTGACCGACCAGTCCATCGCCTCTTTTGCAGAGACTTTGTCGCGTGTCGAAAACCGCTATAACCTGGGACTGGTTCCCGCTGTCGATATGTACCAGGCCCGTCAGAGCCTGGCCGGAGCACAGGCTGCGCGCTATCTTTTCGAAGCGTCACTGGCCGAAGTTGAGCACGCCATTGCTGTTCTGATAGGGCACTACCCGGAACCTGGCCCTGGAGGAAGTCTTGAGCAATTGCCGGGTGCTCCCGATCTTTTTGCTGCCGGCATCCCGGCTGATCTGATCAGTCAACGGCCCGATCTGCAGGCGGCATTGCGGCGCGTTGAAGCTGCCGATTACAGGGTTGCTGCGGCCATTGCTGATCGTTTTCCGTCGATCAGTTTTTCCGGTGGTTATGGCTCTCTTCGTCAGGATGTGACGGCAGGACTGATCAAAGGCGAGTTCTGGAGCCTGCTTGGCAACCTGGCCATGCCTATCGTTGATGGTGGCCGACGTCGTGCCGAGGTCGACAGAAAAGAGGCGGCCTTGCGGGAAGCTGTTGCGAATTATCAGCAAAAAGTTCTGACCGCTTTTCAGGAAGTCGAGGACGCTTTAGTGAATAATTCGGCAACGGAACAACGCGTCGAACGGCTTGCTGAAACCGCACAGGCGACCGGAGCAACCCTGAGACTTTCAACGGACCGCTATCTCGCCGGCCTGGTTGACTACTTGCCTGTACTGACTGCGCAGCGTACTGACTTTGATGTCAGCAGTCGCCTGCTTGCTGCACGGCGTCAATTGCTTGCTGAGCGTATCAGCCTGGCACGAGCGCTGGGCGGCGACTGGATGAACGATCAAATGATTTCACGTTTGCAGATTGAAGAGGATAAGAAAAAATGAAGATGAAGCGAGCGCTGCTACCTTTCCTGGTTATCGTGATTGCCCTGGTGTTGACCTTCGTTCTGGTCCAGTCACGCAAAACTCCCAAGCCTCATGAGACGCCTCACCTCGGACCCCTGGTAGAGGTTGGACTGCTGACTAAAGCCAACCGTCAGGTCCTGGTCAGCGGCACCGGTAGTGCCCAGTCGCGCTATGAGGTCAGTATTACGCCGCAGGTTAAAGGGCGGGTCAGAGAGCTTTCACCGCAGATGGTTGCTGGCGGAACCTTTCAGAAAGGTGAACTGCTCTTCGCCATCGAAGACGTTGACTACCAACTGGCGATCGCTCACGCGCAAGCCAGCCTGGCTCAGGCAGAGTTGGAGCTCTTGCGCAACGAGAACCTGGCCGACCTGGCCCGCAAGGAATGGCATTCACTGAACGGTGAGAGTGCTTTAGAGCCAAACCCTTTGGTTGTCTATGAACCCCAGTTGAAAAGTGCCCGGGCACTGCGCGATGCCGCTCGGGCGAATGTCAAGCAGGCCGAACTCAACCTGGAGCGGACCAGGGTTTTTGCGCCCTTTGATTGTTATGTACGCAGCGAACAACTCGAGATAGGGCAGTTCCTCAATGCGGGAGCGCCTGTTGCAACAGTGGCCGGGATAGACCCGATAGAAATTATTGTTCCGCTTCCTCTCGATGAACTTGTCTGGTTAAAAGTGCCGCGCAAAGGAACCGGGCAGAGAGGCTCACTGGCGAAAGTCGACTTGCAATCAGGTGGCAGGACATTTCACTGGCAGGGAGAGGTCACCAGATCTCTGGGAGAAATTGATCCACGTAACCGGATGGCACGCGTAGTCGTCACCGTGAAGGATCCTTTTGCCGGGAATAGCGAGAAGGCGACTCTTCTCAACGACCTTCTGCCGGGGATGTTTGTCAATGTTCAGATTCAGGGTGAAGAACTCTCTGATGTCGTCTCCGTGCCGCGTGGTGCCATGCACGACAACGATACTATCTGGGTGATTGACGACGAAAACCGCTTGCATATCCGTGAGGTTGAGATCCTGCGCCGGGAACGGGATGAAGTTTTGATTCGTTCCGGAGTGGATGCGAATGAAAAGATCGTTCTGACCAACCTTTCCGGTGCTGCCGAAGGGATGTTGTTGAGACCGAAAATGCGGGAGATTAACTGATGAACGGTGCTATTCGCTGGATGGCGGAGAACCACGTTGCTGCCAATCTGTTGATGCTGGTGCTGATCGTTGGCGGGGTGATCATGGGCTTCGGCATCAAGCAGGAAGTCTTCCCGGATATCACCCTGGATCGGATTCAGGTGAGTGTGGCTTATCCTGGCGCCGGGCCGGAAGAGGTCGAGGAGGGGGTGATTCTCAAGATTGAGGAAAACCTGACAGGGGTTGACGGTATCAAGCAGGTTAAATCCGTGGCTGCAGAAGGTTACGGGAGCGTCATCGCAGAGGTCACCACTGATGCAGATATTGACCTGGTCCTACAGGAGATCAAGAGCGAGGTTGATCGGATCACCACTTTTCCCAAGGATGCTGAACAACCGGTCGTCAGCAAAATGCTCAACCGGCGTGAAGTCATCTCCGTAGTAGTCTTTGGCGTTCTGCCAGAGCGCAGCTTGCGTGAGTTGACAGAGCAGGTTCGCGACGAACTCCTGCTGGAACCAGGTATCACCCAGGTCGATTTAAGCGGTGTGCGACCCTACGAAATTTCCATTGAGATCAGCGAGGATAACCTGCGGCGCTACGGGTTAACTTTTGATCGGGTGGCGCAAAGGATTCGTCAGGCGTCTCTCGACCTTCCAGGCGGAACCATCAAGGCCGATTCGGGTGAAGTTCTTATCCGAACCAAGGAACGCCGCTATGTGGGACACGAATATGCCAGTATCGTCGTTCTTACAACGGCCGACGGTACTGAGGTTACCCTCGGTGATATTGCAAGCATTCAGGATGGTTTCGAGGAGACAGACCAGTTCGGGCTCTTTGATGGCAAGCCAGCGGCCATGGCCAAAGTTTACCGGGTCGGTGACCAGAAACCTACGGAAATATCCGATACGGTGAAAAGGTTTGTCGAGGCCAAGCGACGTCAACTGCCCGAGTCGGTCGACCTCGCCACCTGGAACGATAACTCGGAGCTTTTTAAAAGTCGTAAGGACTTGCTGGTCAGGAATGCCTTGATCGGTCTGGTCCTGGTTTTTGTCACTCTTGGCCTGTTCCTCGAGATCCGCCTGGCGCTCTGGGTCATGCTTGGC